>JBAVTI010000126.1:0-2251 GCA_049696055.1 Paracoccaceae bacterium
CGACGCTCAGCGTCAGGCCACCAAGGACGCCGGCAAGATTGCCGGTCTTGAAGTGCTGCGCATCATCAACGAGCCGACCGCCGCCGCCCTCGCCTATGGCCTGGACAAGAAGGAAGCCCGCACCATCGCCGTATATGACCTTGGCGGCGGCACCTTCGACATCACCATTCTGGAGATCGACGACGGCCTCTTCGAGGTGAAATCCACCAACGGCGACACCTTCCTCGGTGGTGAAGATTTCGACATGCGCATCGTCACCTATCTGTCGGACGAGTTCAAAAAGGAACACGGCGTTGACCTGACGCTGGACAAGATGGCCCTTCAGCGCCTGAAAGAAGCCGCTGAAAAAGCCAAGATCGAACTGTCGTCGGCGTCGCAAACCGAGATTAACCAACCCTTCATCTCGATGGACCGCAACACCGGTCAGCCGCTGCACCTGGTGATGAAACTTACCCGTGCGAAACTGGAAAGCCTTGTTGCAGACCTGATCAAAGCCTCGATCAAGCCCTGCCAGGCCGCCCTCAAAGACGCGGGCCTTGGTATTGGCGACATCGACGAAGTGGTTCTGGTTGGCGGTATGACCCGGATGCCACGCGTGCTGGAAGAAGTGACCAAATTCTTCGGCAAAGAGCCCCACAAGGGCGTGAACCCTGACGAAGTTGTGGCCCTTGGTGCCGCCATTCAGGCCGGCGTTCTGCAAGGCGACGTCAAAGACGTGGTCCTGCTGGATGTCACTCCGCTATCCTTGGGCATCGAAACCCTTGGCGGCGTGTTCACCCGCCTGATCGACCGCAACACCACGATCCCGACCAAAAAGTCGCAAGTCTTCTCAACCGCCGAAGACAACCAGAACGCCGTGACCATCCGGGTGTTCCAAGGCGAGCGTGAAATGGCTGCCGACAATAAAATGCTTGGTCAGTTCAATCTCGAAGACATCCCGCCCTCGCCGCGTGGTATGCCGCAAATCGAGGTCACCTTTGACATTGACGCCAACGGCATCGTTTCCGTCGGTGCCAAAGACAAGGGCACTGGCCGCGCGCAAAACATCACCATCCAAGCCTCGGGCGGCCTGTCCGACGAGGATATCGAAAAGATGGTGCGCGATGCCGAAGCCAACGCCGAATCCGACAAGGCCCGCCGCGAACTGGTCGAAGCCCGCAATCAGGCCGAAAGCCTGATCCACTCGACCAAGAAATCCATCCACGATCATGGCGACAAGGTGGATCCGTCCACTGTTGAGGCCATCGAGCTGGCGATGGGCGCTTTGGAAGAGACGCTGGAAAAAGATGACGCTGGCAAGATCAAGGGCGGCATCCAGAACCTGACCGAAGCCGCCATGCGTCTGGGCGAAGCTATCTACAAGGCTAGCCAAGCCGAAACCGAAGGCCGCGAAGAAGAAGGCGGCCCGCGTTCGGTGGATGACGATATCGTCGATGCCGATTTCGAAGACCTTGGCAACAACAAGCGGAAATAATCCGCCGGAACTATGTGCGGGTGGCCTTGGAAACAGGGCCACCCGCCTGCGTTCCCCAAAGGGGTAAGCCATGGCAAAGCGCGACTTTTACGAAATCTTGGGTGCCGCCCGCGGCGCGTCTGCGGACGAGTTGAAGAAAGCCTACCGCACCAAGGCCAAGGAACTTCACCCTGATCGCAATTCCGACAATCCCAACGCCGAGTCGCAGTTCAAAGAGATAAACGAGGCCTACGACGTCCTGAAAGACGCCGATAAAAAGGCCGCCTACGACCGTTATGGTCATGCAGCCTTTGAAGGCGGCATGGGGGGCGGTTCGCGTGGCCATCCGGGCGGCAACGGCGATTTCGCCTCGGCCTTTTCGGATGTGTTCGAAGACCTGTTTGGCGATTTCATGGGCGGTCGTGGCGGCAGCGGCAACCGTGCCCGCGCCCAACGTGGCTCTGACCTGCGCTACAACCTGCGCGTCACGCTTGAAGAAGCCTTCAAAGGCGTGCAGAAAACCATCAACGTCCCGGCTTCGGTCGCCTGCGAACCCTGTAAGGGCACCGGGGCCGAAGGCGGTGCCGAACCCGTCACCTGCCCCACCTGTTCGGGCATGGGTAAAGTGCGCGCACAGCAGGGTTTCTTCACCGTTGAGCGTACCTGCCCCACCTGCAACGGCATGGGCCAGATCGTCAAAAACCCCTGCAAGGTCTGCGGTGGCGCCGGTCGCACCGAAAAAGAACGCGCGCTTTCCGTCAACATCCCCGCAGGCGTCGAAACCGGCACCCGCATCCG
>JBAVTI010000127.1:0-3162 GCA_049696055.1 Paracoccaceae bacterium
GGCTGATCCTCGGCGCATAGCCCCAAAGGCTAAGGTCTTGAAAGGTCATGTCAATTGCCAGTCCATAACGGTTATCGCGGCGGCCATTGGTCACCTGCGCAAAGCCAAACGAATAGGTCGGATAGTCCCTGATCCCGGCGGAAAGACGTGCGCTAAACGAAACCGGGCCGATGGGTTTTGGCAAGGCATAGCTGATGTCGCCGGATAGCTCGCGGTATATCTGATTTTTTGCGGCACCTTGCACGTCGCGCACCGACAGCGTCGCCCCCCATCCTCCGCCGAATTGGTCTTGATATTGCCCCATCAGTCCAAGCTTTAGCACGTCAACCGTGCCTTGGTCCTGCCATTGTCGTTCAACTGCGGACTGAACCCTGATCTGACTGTTTTCGCGCGTGAACACGGCAGTAGAAAGATCGAACCGCAGATTTGGGCCCAGAGGCTCCCCCCCAGACCAGCTTTGCCCAACAGAAACCATTGTATGAACAGGGTGTCGGGTGCCCGGAAACAGGAAATCATAGCCAAGGCTCGCCTCGGCCGTGTATTGGTTGAAATCCGATCCCCGCACACTGGGTGCAAGTCGCCGCGCCTCGGATGACAATTTATTTACGCTGCCGTAGGTTTGAAATCCTAACGTGGTTTGTGATCGCGTCGTTGCGGGCAAGGCATAGCTTAGCCTGAATTGTGCATCCGCATGTACACCCGAAAGCGGCGGCAGCGATTGATTGGTAAAGCCGCCGAACACCTGCCCGTCGATTTCCAAAGTGCCGCCTTTGCCGCTGCCCGTCAGGTTCGAGGTCGGCGAAACAGAGATATCAATACCCCAGCGCAACGGATTGCGTGCCCGAACTTGGCGGTAATCTGCAATGGTTTGATTGTATTGCGTTTCTGATCGTGCCGTGTCCGACGCGCGACGTAACCAAAACTGCGCCAACTGTGGCCGCCCTTCCAGGGTGGCCGCATAGGCGGTGTAGCGGGCAATCTCGTAGCGTAGTTCCGGTGCGTTGGCCGCAGCCCCCCATGCCGCGCGTCCGGCCCGCCGTCCCGCCGTTGGATTGCCCAACTGCGGTTCAGTTGCTGCAAGTAACAGCAACGCCTCAGGGTCTTTCGGGTTGGCCTCAAGCAACCGCCGCGCCAGCGCATTTGCCAAGGCGTAATCGCCAGCTGCATGGGCTTGCTGGGCCACCATGCGCGCTTGGTCCAAACTCAGGCTTAACGATTCCGCCTGCACTGGCGCTGCCAATACAAGCGCCAATGCAAACGCAAACAATGGGCGCATCAGCGCGGAATGCACAAGGCGGATGCCCCTGCCAGATCGCACCGCGGCAAATTGAACACGCCGTACTCCCAGATGCCGCTTTCGCCCTCAATCGGGTTGATCACGATCGCACCCGCCACATCTGTGGCCCCGGTCCCGCCAAAAAGGCCACCATAGTTGCCAATCGCTTGACCGGGTTTGCCTTCAAATTCCACTTCACCCAAAAACTGGCCGTCCGCATTGATTGCGGTCTCGCGGAAGGTGACGCCCGCCAGTTGGTCTTCCACCGTGATCCTGCCATCGCGGTTGAAGTCAATGATGGCCCCCGAGGTCGTCAACAAATAGCGATTGTCCACCCCGCCTTCCACCAGGTCATTGGCAAAGTTGCCTGTAATCAACGCGTCGCCGCGAACACCCAAGGGCGTTCCGGGTTGCAAGCCATCAGGCAATGTCGGATGCGTTCCCGGCGAAGACACAAAGACGCCAGCATAAGTGCCTGCATAGCTGAACTGGCCATTCTCTACTGGCACGCCGACGGTGGGTTTGGAATATACCCCGATCCGCTCATAGCTGCCGCCGCCATGTTGGATGTTGAATTGCCCACCATCCCCAACAGCCGCCGCCCGTAAATTGCCGCGCGCATTGTCGGCTACAAAGGCCAGATGCTTTCGTGTCAAACCGGTTTCCTGATAGGTAAACGCCCGATAGCCCGGTATGTCACGCGTCGCATCGCGCACAAAATTCACCGTCTGAGGCGAAGATTGTTCGCTGCTCATATTTACGCTTAGGGTGCCTTGCCCCGCAGGATTATAGGTGATCGCCCGCAGGTTCTTTGCAATTGCATCAGGAACCCCGCTATCTGTAGTCCCGCCGCCCCCGGTGCCGCCGCCATCGTCTGGAACCACGGTGAAGGGATTGCCACTACAGGCCCCAAGCGCAAGGGCCACCAGAACCGCATACCTGAAATTCATGTCTCACTGCCCGAACATTGTTGCTTTGGAAAAATAATCCCCCGTCTGCCCCGCGTTGTCAACTTGGCCGCAACAATTCCCGCCCCAGCGTGTCCCCCGTGCCGCGCCGCGTGGATGCATACCTGATCTCGTGGTTCCTAAGCGGCCTTTGCCTATATATAGTGACCCCCGACTCATCCCCCCGCCGCCCCCCTCGCCAAAGGACGCCGCCATGCCCATCACCCCCGAACAAGCCGCCGAAATCGACAGCCAGCGCGCCACGCCGCAACTTACCCTGCGCGCCACCTCGCCGGGGATGGAGGCCCACCTCTACCGCGCGCACGAGGTGCTTGATCACGGCTTTATTCGCGTCATCGACTACATGGGCGACGATACCGCCATCGTGCAGGCCGCCCGCGTTTCCTACGGCGCTGGCACCAAACACATCCAGAACGATGAGGGCCTGATCCGCTATCTGATGCGCCACTGGCATTCGACCCCGTTTGAGATGTGCGAGATCAAACTCCACGTCAAACTGCCGATTTTCGTCGCCCGCCAGTGGATTCGCCACCGCACCGCCAACGTCAACGAATACTCGGCCCGCTATTCGATCATGGACCGCGAGTTCTACATCCCCGCCCCCGAACACCTCGCCGCCCAATCCGTCGTCAATAATCAGGGCCGCGGCGAGGTGCTTACCGGCGCAGAATCCGCCCGTGTTTTGGAGATTCTGAAATCCGACGCCAACCGCGCCTATGACCATTACGAGGAAATGCTTTCGACCACGGCCCCGGATGGCATCGCCCAACAAGGCCTCGCCCGCGAACTTGCCCGCATGAACCTGCCCGCCAATATCTATACCCAGTGGTATTGGAAGGTCGATCTGCACAACCTGTTCCATTTCCTGCGCCTGCGCGCCGACCCCCACGCCCAATACGAAATCCGCGTCTACGCCGA
>JBAVTI010000128.1:0-8125 GCA_049696055.1 Paracoccaceae bacterium
GGCTGGCGCGGGGGCGGTTTGTGCGCGGGCGGGTGGCATGGCGGGCGGCGCTGGCGGCGATTGGGGGGCCGGGCGAGGCGTCGGGGTCGGTGATCTTGTCGCTGGGGCTGGGGCTGTCGGTGCTGGCGGCGGTGGGGCAGATTGACGCGAATTTGCGGGCGGCGATTGACCGGGATTTACCGGTGCGGGCGCCGAGTTATTTCTTTATCGACATTCAGCCAGATCAGATTGAGGGGTTCTTGGCGCGGGTGCAGGGAGACCCTGCGGTTTCACGGGTGGAATCGGCGCCGATGCTGCGCGGCGTGGTGACGCAGATCAACGGGCGGCCTGCGCGCGAGGTGGCGGGCGAGCATTGGGTGGTGCGTGGCGACCGGGGTTTGACCTATGCCGAAGTGCCGCCCGAGAATACAAAGGTGGTGGCGGGGGTGTGGTGGCCTGCGGACTATCAAGGTGAGCCGCAGGTGTCTTTTGCAGCGGAAGAGGCCGAGGAAATTGGGCTGAAGCTGGGGGATAGCGTCACGGTGAACGTGCTGGGGCGCGATATCACGGCCAGGATTACCAGCTTTCGGCAGGTTGATTTCTCGACGGCGGGAATGGGGTTTGTGATGACGCTGAACCCAAGTGCGCTGGCGGGGGCACCGCATACGTATATCGCGACGGTTTATGCGACCGAGGCCGCCGAGGCGCAGATTTTGCGTGATCTGGCAACAGCTTATCCCAATATCACTGCGGTGCGGGTGCGCGATGCGATTGCACGGGTGACCGAGGCGCTGGGGGCGATTGCCACCGCGACGGCCTGGGCGGCGGCGGCGACCTTGATCACCGGCTTTGTGGTGTTGATCGGGGCGGCGGCGGCGGGCGAGCGGGCGCGGGTTTACGAGGCGGCGTTGCTGAAGACGCTGGGGGCGACGCGGGCGCGGATTTTGTTCAGCTTTGCTTTGCGCTCGGCGATTTTGGGGGCGGCGGCGGGGTTGGTGGCGATTGCGGCGGGGGGGATTGCGGGCTGGGCGGTGATGACCTTTGTGATGGAAAGCCCCTATGCGTTCGAGCCGTGGTCAGCGATTGCCATCGTGCTGGGCGGGGTTTTGGCGACGCTGCTGGCGGGGCTTGCGTTCGCATGGCGGCCGTTGGCGGCGCGTCCTGCGCAAGTTTTACGGGCGCAGGACTGATTTCACCGGCCAAACCGAGGTGGATTTACCACAGCAGGCTTTGATCGCCGCCGTATTTGGAATTGCTAAGCGGGGTGAAGGTGCCGGCGAGGGCGGCCACCGCCGGATCGTCGATGTATTTCAGATAGGCGGTGGCCCAAGCCAACTCAAAGGCGCGCAGTTTGGCCTTAGTGGCGGTTTGCGGCGCGCCCGCGTGGACGACGACAAGTTCGGGGTCTTCCAGTGCGGCCACCACGAACGACACGGCGCGGGGGATGGCGCGGTCGCAGGCGTTGAACAGATCGGCACCGCGATCTTCGAGCAGGGCGGCGGTGACAACCAAGGGGCCGACGGCGTGGATCTGGTAGTGCAGCGCCAGTTTGCCGCGCCACATTTCGTTGGGCAGGCTGCCGTCGGAATTGGCCTCGCAGGCGACAAGGCGCACCGAGGCGTCGGCCCAAGCAATCATCGGTTCGTCCTGCAAGATCAGGCCGACGCGGGCGACTGCGAGGGCGGCCCAGGCGCGCAGATTATTGCGGCTGGCTTTGGGCGGGGCTTCGGTATCGAAAAACGCCATCGATTCAGCCGCGCGTTTGGCGAGCCAAGGTTCGATTGCGGCTACGCGGGCATCGGGGGTGGCGGTCTGCACCACCAGCGGTTTGGCGATGGCATAGGCGGTGGCAATGCCGCCAATCCGGCTTGGCACCGAGAGTTTGGCACCTTGGGTTTCCATGGTGCCAAGGGCGTCGGCGCTGGCCCATTCGGCGATACGGTCCAGCACGCAATTGGCGGCCAGAGTGGCGTCTTCGCCTTGCAGCGTCAGGGCGAGGTTGGCTTCGAGCGCCAGTTTGGTGATGAATTTGTCGATCGGTTTAAGGGCGGCGGTGACGGCGGCATCGCTTTTGGCATCGAAATCACTGCGGCTTTTGGAGGTGGCGGTGTAGCGACTGCCAAAGCCAAGGGTCAGGACCGGATCGAACGGATCAAAACAGATGTGCGGGCCTTCGGGCGCGGCGTTGGCGGTATCAACGGCGGGTTCGGCGTCGATTGCGGGTTCGGCGTCGGCTGTGGCGTCGGCATCGGGCAGCGTTTCGGCAGCTTCGACGTCTGCATCTGCTGTCGCTTCGGGGATCGCTTCGGCTGCGGGTGCGGCGGGGGTAGGCGTTTCCTGGGCTTTGGCGATGAACGAGAGGCCAATTCCAAGGGCTACAACCGCGACGATGACGGACGATAGGCGGGGCATGTTCATTGGCTGACCTTTGTCGAGAGGGTAAGGGTCTTGACCTTCAGGCGGGCGTCTTCGCTGCCAAGGCTTGCGGCTTTTTGCAACCAGACCAAAGCGTCTTCGCGCGATACAGCCGTTCCAAGACCAAAGGCCAAAGCGTCGGCATATGCAACCATCGCCTCGACATCACCGGTTTGGGCGGCGCGTTCCAGCCAATCGGTGGACTCGTCCACCTCGGCGGGGGATTGGGCGTTCTTGCGGATGATCAGGGCATATTCGCGCATCGCCACCGGGTTTCCGGCCTTGGCGGCGGTAAGGTAAAGGGCGGTTTCGTCAATGGAGCGATAGGCAACGGTCTGGATCGCCGGTTCGGCGGTACGCAGGCGGTCGAGCACCGGGGGGAGTTGTTGTGGCGTGCTGAAGTTCACCAGATCGACGTAAAGCTGGGCCGCCTTGGCCGGATCGTAGGTGCGGGCGGTGCTGCGGCCATAGATGTTCAGCAAGCGGTGGGTGGCGCTGCGGTCGCCTGCCTTGTTGGCGGCGGTATAAAGTGCCAGCGAGCGGTCGAAATCGGCCTCGGTGCCATGTTTGTTGAGGGCATCGCCCAACTGTGCCATGCGCCATCCATCTTTTTCGCTGAGAAAATCGCTGATTGCGAACCATTTCTGGAAACCGGCGGTATCGCCACTGGCCCCCAAGGCATTGGTGAATTTGATGGATTGGTCAAAGTTGCAGGCAGTGATCGTGGTGGCGCGGGCGATGTAGTCGGCGCGCATTGCGGGATCCGTGAGGAAGGGCAGGGCCAGCAGCAGGGCGTCGAAATCACCGCGCGCATCAATCGCCGGGGCGTAAGTGTCGAACACTGCCTGCAGGGTGGGAAAGCGGTCAGGGTCGGCGCGCGGCAGCATTTCCATGGCCAGGCCATTGCCTTTTTCGGCCAAGGGCAGCAGGGCGGCCAAAGCCTCGGCGCGCAGGGCAGGCGGGAGGGCGGGATTTTCCAGCAGGGCGGTGGCAAGGTCAACGCCTGCTGCAATTTCGCCCTTGGCCAAGGCGGCGCGGAAGAACCGAAGTGCCGCCTCGCGTTCCGGTTCGGTTTGCGCCGACTTGAGCGCGAGGCTGCCTTGGGCTTGTAGTACGTTTTCAAAGCGCTGGGCGTAGGCTTCCCAGAATGGCAGGGCGGTTGGCGGATAATCGCCTTGCTGGATCAGGCTGATATACTGTGCCAAGGCCGAAGGGCGGCCATAGATGGCTTGGGTTTGCAGCCGGGCCTCGGCCAGCGGATCTTTGGTCTGCGCCATGCGTTCCAGATCTGCGGGGTCAAACGATGCGGTTTTGGTGGCGGTGGCATTTTCGACCTCGCGCCAATAGAGCGCCTCCTGGATCTGCGGGGCGGCAGGGGAGCGGCAGGTGAAGGCGGTTTGCAAATCGGCCATCGGGTCGATGGTGCCAAGGCCATGCACGGTATAGATCATGTCATCCACGGTGCGGTAAAAGTCGGCGGGCGTGGTGGCGGTGCGGTAGCGGATCGAGGCCAGCCTTTGAATGGCAGAGCCGTCGCCCATGGCTTTGGCTTTGATCAGCAATTCGATGGCTTCAGCCTCGCCCGACCAACGGCCTTTCAGTGCCAGGATGCGATCAGCCTGTGCGACAAAGGCCCAGGCGGGCGCGTCCGGGGTTTGCACCAAAGCATCGAGAGCGGCAAAGTAGGCGCCGGTTTGGGTGGGATCGGCTTTGGCCCGTGCCTGCAGGAAAAGGGCGTTGCGCATGGTGCCCGCGCGGTCGCCAAATTCGGCGGAACGGCGGTAAAGTTCGGCGGCGCGGGAGGTGTCTTGCGGCACGATGGCACCAAGTTCGAAGGCACGGCCCAATGTCACCTCGGCGTAGGACAGGCCGCCTTCGGCGGCTTTGGTCAGGTAGGTGACAAGGGTGGCGTTGTCTTTGGTCAGGTCTTCGGACCGCATGTGCATTTCGGCCACTTTCCAGGCGGCGACGGCATCGCCGAGATCGGCGGAAAACCGGAACCAGCGCTCGGAAAGGCCGATATCGCGGGTGACAATCTCGCCGTTGGCATATTCGCGGGCGATCCGGGTGACGCGGTCGCAAATCATCGGGTCAAGCTGACCCACCAGCGCGCCAAAGGCCATGGTTACCGCGAGATCCGGGGTGACATCCCAGCCGGGCACGGTTTTGCCGGCGATCTGCATGGATGCCAGTTCAAGCAGCGCGTCGGCATTGCCGCCGTAGCCAGCCTGCACCAGAAGGGCAAGCCCGGCGGCGGTGTCTTGTTTGATGCCGATACCGCGCATCAGGTATTTTGACAGCGCATTCTGGCCACGCGGGGCCTTGGCCAGATCAGAGGCCAGCAGTTGCGGCACAAGGCGCAGGTTGGTCAGTTCGCGCAACTGGCCGGTGGCTATCAGCAATTCGACCCGGTCGAAGGTTGCCTTGTCGTCATCATAGCCGGGGTCGATGCTGGGCATCAGTGCAAGAGCTTTGGTGATGGTTTCCTGCCAGTGTTGAGGGTCAAGTTCCATCAGGCGGCGCAGGTCGCGCTTGACCAGTTCGGGGGCAAGATCGGGCAGCGATTTGCCATCCCAGGTCTGCCAGGTCTGAACCAGGTCTTCGTCGGGGGCGCGGGTGATGCACACTTGTTCCGAGGGCACCGGTGGCGGCTCGAACAAAAGATCAATGGTTTGGCCGGTGGCCGCCACGGGCAGCACCAATGCCAATGCCATGGCTGGCAGGATCGAGGTCAACAGAGGAGAGGGGCGCGCCATGGGAAATCCTTTTGAGGCAGAGGTCTTGATTTGGCGGCGCCCTCTGGGGAAGGGCGCCGCCGCGATGATCAGTTAACAACGACGTTTTCTGTCACCGCTGCCTCGTAGGAGCCGTTGGTGCCGCGAAATACGATGGCAATGCCGGCCCGGCGTTTCAGATCGACGGCAGGCACCGAGGCCAGCACGGCATCGCCCTGCTTGATTTCAAATTCCAGTTTCAGGGGGGCCTTCAGCGCGACGCTGCCGGTTTGGTTGGCCGCAACTGCCGGGATGGCCACGGCTTTGGCGGCGGGCACAAACAGGTCAATCGAGGGCACGTCGGACAGATTGTAAAAGGTGACATCGGCCTGCGCCGGGCTGTTGGTGATGGCGTCTGTCAGCATGGTTCCGACGCCGTCGGCACCGACGAGATAGGTGTAGTAGGTCGAGGCGACGATGGTTTGGGTGGTGTTTTCTTCACCCGCCGAAATCTGCACATCGCCGGGTTTTTCGATCATCACATAGGGGGTGACGCCGGTTTCAAGCCCGTCGAACGAAACGCCATCGACATTGGCCATGGTTTGGCCAGAGACGATGACCCGGACGAAGCTGGAGCTGGGATCGGCCACGCCTTCGTAAAGCTCGGCGTCCTGTGCGGCGCTAAGGGTGCCGAAAAGGCAGGTGAGCGTGGTCAGAAGGATGGTTTTGATCGGTGTCATGATGCGTCTCCATTCGCATGTGGGCAGAGTGTGATTTGGCTGGCGTCGGTTACGGGGCGGTCAAACTCGACCGTGACCGTGCTATACGCCGGGTGCCAGAAGGCGCTGAGGCCTAGGTAGAACCGCCCCGTTGGCCGCAGTCTTTCGCTGCGCTCGATGACAGAGGTGCGGGTAATGCCGTCAGGGGTTTGCAGGGCAATCTTGGCGCGACGCGCGCCTTCGGCCCCAAAGTCAAAAAACAGGGCGTCGTCGGGGGTGATCTTGAGGCCGGTCAGATCGGCGGTAAGGGTTTTGCCGTCAGATTTGGTGATGGTCAGAGGCGCGGTGCAGGTGTCGCCGGAGGCAGCGATCAGTTCTTCCATTTCGGCGGGGCCAAACTGCCCGAGGCTGTTGTAGATCGGGGTTTCCCAGACCAGAAACCGGGGGCGTTGTTCCTTGAATTCGGCGGAGGTCAGATACGAGGTGATCGAGCCAAACTGGTTACCGCCGGTGATGGCGTAGTTGATCACATCAAGCCCCGAGGCCTGTGACAGAAAGCCCGCAAAGTTGTTGACGGTGGAATCGGAAAACGAGGTGCCAAGCAGCACGACCTGCGCGCCGCCGTCTTGGGCGACAAAGATATCAAGTGCGCCGTCGGCAGTATCGGGGGCCGCGACCTTGGTGGTTTCATAGGTCATGCTTTCGACCGGGGGCAGGGCATCGACGCAAAAGTTTTGCAGGCTGCGGCGCATGCCCGAAAAGGCGGTTTTCACGCCAGTGGGTTTGGTCTCGAAGGCAGAGGGGGTCAGATCGGCATAACCGGGGTGGGCCTTGATCGCCCCGCCAATGGCATTCGCCGCCAGACGCGCGCCATCGGCTGTCCAGTGAAAGTCGGTGCCAAAGAACACGCGCTCGTCGGGTTTGGCCGATTGCAGCGCGGCCATGATATCGGGGGCGATAACGCCAGCGGTGGTCAGGCGGGAAAGGATGTCGTGATACACCGCCTCGACGATGCCCTGATCATAGCCATAGTCGGCGGCGTGTTCGGGCAGATAGCCGGGCATGCCCTGACTTTTCGAGGGCAGGGTGACAAAGATCAGCGTGGTGCCGTTCTGTTCCATCACCGCCGCCAATTGGCCCAGCCGTTGCACCACGTCATCGGCCATCGGGTGCTGCATCCGCAGATCGGTAAAGGTGCGGTAAAACACGCCGTCTTTGCCCTCGATTGAGGGCAGGGCGTTGGAAAACTCGAATGCCGAGCAATCAAATTGCGATTGTTCGGGTTGGGTTTGGGCGGGTTGGGTTTGAGCGGCGGCGGTATTGGTCAGGGCAATCAGCAAGGTCAGGCTGGTGCCAAGCGCCAATAGGCGGTGGGGGTGCGGGGTCATTGGGTGACTCCTTGGTCAGAGGATAGGGGGGGGGCGGAGGATACGGTTGTGACAAGCGAGGCGGGGCGCGGTTGCGGGCGCAGCATGGGTTCGCGCAGCGGCCGGTGCCGTGGGCGCAGGGTTGGTGCGTCAGTTGCAGATGCGACGGCGACGATGGATTCAGTGGCGCTATTTGTGGGGGCCGCATCGGCGGGCGCGGTCAGGGGAACGGCTGGAGGCGGCAGGCGGTGCATCAAGCTTGCCGCGATGGTTTTTGCCGACAGATCGGGCGAGGCCAGCGCCATGTCCAGATAGATGCGGGCGCGGTCGGGGTCGGCGGGGGCATCGGGGGTGGCGGTCATATAGCTAAGCCCCAGTTGCACCGCTGCCCCACCCGAGCCGTTGCGGGCCGCAATAGCCAGATAGTCGCGGCCAAGCTGGGTGTCTTTGCCAAACGGAGTGCCTTTGAAATACAGAGCACTTAGGCCAAGCGCCGCCGCTTCGTTGCCGCTTTTGGCCTGTGTTGCCAGCGCATCATGCGCCCCCTTGGCGCGGGAGGCAGACAGCGTCAGGCCATCGGTTTGCAGCAAGGTGATCAGGCGGCGCACCGCAAAGCTGCGCCCCGAATAGGCTGCAATGGCAAAATAATGCACGGAATCGTCGATCAGATCGGGGCGACCGATGGCGTCAAGGCGCTTGGCGTAGTTGAACGCCGAGAGGCCATCGCCGGTATCGGCCAGTTCACGCAACTGAGCGTTGGTAAGGATGCCACCGGCGACCATTTTGCGGCGCAGATCGCGCAGGCGCGGTTCCAGCACAAGGGTTTGGGGCCGCTTGGTGCCTTGGGAGGCGGCGTTGTAGCCAGACCCGGCGAAAGCAATTTGCGCCGTGGCGTCGCGGCTGGTGGCAAGCAGGGCGCAGCCAAACACCA
>JBAVTI010000129.1:0-4083 GCA_049696055.1 Paracoccaceae bacterium
ATCATCACTGCTTGGGTCGAGCCGTTATAAGACAAAGCCACCGCCACCTCTTCGGGCAAAGCACGCGTGCCTTGCGCGAACCGACCGCCCGAGTAGGCAAGCCGTGAAAGGGGGCGGTGGCTCTGCATCATTCCGCCGCAGGCAAGATGCGCCGCGACAACGTCGCCTGCGCCTCATAGTCTTCTTGCCACTCGGATGGCCCGTTTGATGGCCCAACCTGCACCGCCGTCACCTTATATTCGGGGCAATTGGTCGCCCAATCGGAATAATCTGTCGTGATAACATTGGCTTGCGTGCTCGGGTGGTGGAATGTCGTGTAAACCACCCCAGGCGACACCCGATCCGTAATCTTGGCATGCAGCGTTGTTTCACCAGACCGGCTTGCCAAACGCACCCAGTCACCATCTTTCACACCACGCACCTCGGCGTCATGTGGATGAATTTCCAGCACATCCTCCGGGTGCCACACCACATTTTCCGTCCGCCGCGTCTGCGCACCGACATTATACTGCGACAAGATCCGCCCGGTGGTCAGCAGCAGCGGGAACCGCGGCCCGGTTTTTTCATCTGTCGCAATATATTCGGTGTTGATGAATTTACCCTTGCCGCGCACGAAGCCGTCGACATGCATCAGCGGCGTGCCATCTGGCGATTTCTCGTTGCACGGCCACTGAACCGAGCCCTTAACCTCCAGCATCTCGTAATTCACGCCGGCAAAGCTGGGTGTCGTCAGCGCAATTTCGTCCATGATCTGGCTTGGGTGGGTATAGGTCCACCCCGCGCCAAACGCATTGGCAAGCATTTGCGTCACTTCCCAATCCGCATAGCCGTTCTTCGGTGCCATCACCTTGCGCACCCGGTTGATCCGGCGCTCGGCGTTTGTGAACGTTCCGTCCTTTTCCAAAAACGTCGATCCTGGCAAGAACACATGCGCGTAATTTGCCGTCTCGTTCAGGAACAGGTCATGCACAATGACGCATTCCATCGCTGCCAAACCGGCTGCAACATGCTTGGTATCCGGGTCCGATTGCAGGATGTCTTCGCCCTGACAGTACAGCCCCTTGAACGTGCCCTCCACCGCAGCATCAAGCATATTCGGAATCCGCAGCCCCGGCTCGTTGTCGATCGTGACCCCCCAAAGGCTCTCGAAAATCGCGCGCACGTCATCGTTTTTCACATGGCGATAGCCCGGCAATTCGTGGGGGAACGATCCCATATCGCACGATCCTTGCACATTGTTCTGTCCGCGCAAGGGGTTAACCCCAACGCCCGGCCGCCCGATATTTCCGGTCAGCATCGCAAGGTTGGCAATACCGATCACCGTGGTCGAGCCTTGGCTATGCTCGGTCACACCCAGGCCATAGTAAATCGCGCCATTGCCGCCCTTGGCAAACAGCCGCGCCGCCGCCCGCAATTCCGCCGCCGGAACCCCGGTCAACAGCTCGGTCGCTTCGGGCGCGTGGTTTGGCCGCGCTATAAACTCGGCGTATTCCATGAATTCGTCCCAGTCGCAGCGGGTGCGAATGAACTCCTCGTTCATCAGGCCTTCGGTCACGATCACATGCGCCAAAGCCGTTACAACGGCGACGTTGGTTCCCGGACGCAAGGCAAGATGGTGCGCCGCTTTGATGTGGGGGCCATCCACCATATCAATCCGGCGCGGATCGATCACGATCAGCTTCGCCCCCTTGCGAAGCCGCTTTTTCAAACGGCTGGCAAACACCGGGTGGCCGTCGGTCGGGTTGGCGCCGATTACAATCACAACATCAGTATGTTCAACAGAATCAAAGTCTTGCGTCCCGGCGCTTGTGCCGAACGTCTGCCCCAAACCATAGCCGGTCGGCGAATGGCAGACCCGCGCGCAGGTATCCGTATTATTGTTCATAAACACCGCACGGGTCAGCTTCTGAACCAGATAGGTTTCCTCGTTGGTGCAGCGGCTAGAGGTAATAACCCCCACCGATTGCCGTCCATACTTTTCCTGAATGCCCTTCATTCGCGTCGCGGTGAAAGACATCGCTTCATCCCACGATACTTCGCGCCACGGATCGTTAATATCCTCGCGGATCATCGGGTTCAGAATGCGGTCCTTGTGGCTGGCATAGCCATAGGCAAACCGGCCTTTGACGCAGCTATGGCCACGGTTCGCTTTGCCGTGTTTGTAGGGCGTCATCCGCACCAACTCATCACCGCGCATTTCGGCTTTGAATGAACACCCAACGCCGCAATAGGCGCAGGTGGTAATCACCGAATGCGAGGGCGTGCCAATCTCGATGATCGACTTTTCCTGTAGCGTCGCGGTCGGGCAGGCCTGCACACAAGCGCCACAAGAAACGCAATCCGATGACAGTGCCGTATCGGCTTTCGCACCGAATGAAACGCGTGACTCAAACCCCCGGCCTTCGATGGTTAGCGCGAATGTTCCCTGCACTTCTTCGCAGGCCCGCACGCAGCGTGAACAGACAATGCACTTTGCCGGATCATAGGTGAAATATGGGTTTGAATCGTCTTTCGCCATCCACTGTGGGTTAGCCAAGCCACTGGTATTCTTGGCTTTAAAGTGCGTGTCTACCGCCTCATAGCGCACATCGCGCAGGCCCACGGCCCCCGCCATATCCTGCAATTCGCAGTCACCATTGGCCGAACAGGTCAGGCAATCAAGCGGGTGGTCGCTGATATAAAGCTCCATCACCCCGCGCCGCAGCTGTTTCAGCTTGGCATTCTGGGTATGCACTTTCAGCCCCGGTGCAACCGGTGTGGTACAAGACGCAGGCGTGCCATTGCGGCCTTCAATCTCGACCAGACACAACCGGCACGACCCGAACGCATCGACGCTGTCGGTGGCGCAAAGCTTGGGCACCTGAATGCCCGCCTCGGCCGCCGCGCGCATGATGCTGGTGCCCTCGGGAACCGTGATGTCAAAGCCGTCGATGGTCAATGTGACCATTTGTTTGCTTTTCGCCGCGGGGGTGCCGAAATCACGATCCGGGATGATGAAATCTTTCATTCGGCGGCCTCCTTCATGCGGGAAAAGTCGTCAGGGAAATGGGTTAACGCCGACATCACCGGATAGGGCGTAAACCCACCCAGCGCGCATAGCGAACCTGCCTTCATCGTGTTGCAAAGGTCGGTCAACAACGGAATTGCCGCCGCATCGCCGCGCGCGATCCGGTCCACCGTTTCAACGCCGCGCACCGCCCCAATTCGGCAGGGCGTGCATTTACCGCAAGACTCGATGGCGCAAAACTCCATCGCGAACCGCGCTTGTTTCAGCATGTCGGCGCTATCATCAAACACCGTCAGCCCGGCATGGCCGATCAAGCCGTCCTTGCCTGCAAATTCCTCATAGCCAAACGGCACATCGAACAGCGCGCGGGGGAAATAGGCCCCCAGCGGCCCACCGACCTGCACCGCCTTGACCGGCCGACCGCTGGCCGTGCCCCCGGCGATCCCGTCAACAATCTCGCCCAAGGTCAGACCAAAGGCGACTTCATACAGCCCGCCATGCTTGACGTTCCCGGCAATCTGCAACGGTATCGTCCCACGCGAGCGGCCAAGCCCGAAATCCTTGTAGAACGCGGCGCCGCGCTCAAGAATCACCGGCACCGTCGCCAGCGAAATCACGTTATTCACCACTGTCGGTTTGCCCAGAAACCCTTCCAGTGCTGGCAGCGGCGGTTTGGCGCGCACCACGCCACGCTTGCCCTCGAGGCTGTTCAAAAGCGAGGTTTCCTCGCCGCAAACATAGGCCCCCGCCCCGGTGCGAATTTCCATGTCAAAGGCAGGACCAGACCCCAGAACCGACGCGCCCAACAGTCCGGCCTCTTGCGCAATTTCCACAGCACGGGTCATCACTTCGATGGCATCGGGATATTCAGACCGCAGGTAAACATAGCCCCGCGTCGCACCGCAGGCCACGGCGGCAATCACCATGCCTTCGATCAGGGTGAAGGGGTCGCCTTCCATGATCATCCGGTCGGCAAAGGTGGCGCTGTCGCCCTCATCCGCGTTGCAGACGATGTATTTCTGATCGGCCACAGCCCCGGCAACCGTCTTCCACTTGATCCCCGTCGGAAAGCCCGC
>JBAVTI010000130.1:0-4302 GCA_049696055.1 Paracoccaceae bacterium
AACCTGCCCACAGCCGCATTGCAACCGCGGCACATCCCGCCCCAAAGGCCGCTCGTTCATCACCGGCCCATGCCCCCACTCGCCGGCAAATCCACCCGGCCCGGTCACAATCCGCCCGCCCATCACCAAACCGCCACCAACCCCGGTTCCCAGAATAATCCCAAAAACCGTCGCATGCCCCACCCCCGCGCCAGACCCCGCCTCGGCAAGCGCAAAGCAATCAGCATCATTGCCGATCCACACCGGCACCCCCAGCGCCGCCGCCAGATCCGCAGCAATCACCCGCCCATCCAGACAAGGGATATTGGCAATCTTCAACCGCCCGCCTTCCGGGTCCACACAGCCGGCTATCGAAATCGCCACTCCCTGCGCGCCCACTGGCACAAACCCCGCCAATACCGCCACAAACGCCGCAAAATCCGCCCCCGGCGTTGGCGCATCCCCCAACACCGTCACTTGCCCCGCAGCCTCCGACAGCGCGGCCTTGATCCGCGAGCCGCCAATATCAAAACAAACCAGCATCCTGCCTCCAAAGCGCCCTGACTTTGGAATATCAGCCTTTCGCGCTGTGGCCAGCCTCTCGCAGCATAAAAAGCCCGCTACACCGCGCGCATCCGGTTGCCGCGCGCATTATGCTCCACCTCGGCCAGCCCAAGCAGCTCCAGAACCGGCGGCACATAATTGCCAAACCGCCCACGATAACCCTTTCGCAATCCATAGTACCCGCCCACCGGATTACCCGCATCCCGCGCCCATGCCTCGACCGACCCCTCGACCACGGGCTTTCCTTCATCCGCATTGCCCAGCAGCACCCAGTCCCCCCGCGCCTTCAGCATTGCCGCCAGATCTTCGATACAGCGCAACTGATACGAAAGCCGGGTGCTGCCCACCTGCACCACCAACACGCCCGCAGCCGCATCGCGCCAAACCTGAAACTCCGAACTTTGCGACGGCGTTTTCAGAACCCAAGGATCATCCGCCACGCCATTGCCACTACTGATCATATTCATAGGCCTCCCTCCGCTTGACCTGCACCACCTTACCGCATCTAGCATGATATCTTTTGTCAAACTGGTTTTGCCCATGCGCGCCGCACGCCTTCTGAAAATCCCGCTTTTGCTGCAAAACCGTGGTCGCCTGACCAGCACCACCCTCGCAGCCGGGCTTGCGGTTACCCCCCACACCATCCTGCGCGATGTCGATGCCCTGTCGCAGGCAGGCCTTCGCATCGTCGTGCATCGCGGCAATCGCGGGGGCATCGCGCTTGGCTTTACCTGCTGCACCCGCCTCACCGGCCTTGCCACCGACAAGGCCGAGGCGTTGGCGCTTTGGCTCGCCACCCCTCCCGCGCCCGTGGCGGCTGTTGGCCTGATGCCCACCGCCTGATCGCCGCAGAGCGGATTGCGTTTATTCGGAAACAGAATTCACCCCAAGAATTGGGCGAATTCTGATGTTCTTGAACCCGATAAAACGCAATCAGCTATAGTCGGCGCCATCCGCGAAGGCCGCACCGTCCGCTTGGCGATCCGATCACGCAGCCCGATCACCTTCAAACCCACCCGCCTCAGTTTCGGCCCCGATGGCTGGGCGCAATTCGGCCCGCCCCTGATCGCACCGGTTTCAATGGCCGATTGGGGCGATATCAACATCTCGCGCGCACCGCTCGCTTGACAGCCCCGCCGCCCCGCCGCATGACGCGGGCAACCTAAAATATGGAGCCGCAGATGCCCGATGCCAATCCTCAAGACCGCCTGATCGTCGCCCTCGATGTGCCAAACATCGTCCAGGGCCTTGAACTCGCCACCCGCATCGGCGACGCCGTGTCGTTTTACAAAATCGGCCTTGGCATGCTGACAGGTGGCGGCTTCGCCCTGGCAAACGAGCTGAAACAGGATCACGGCAAACGCATCTTCCTTGATCTCAAACTGTTCGATATCGGCGCCACCATCGAGGCCGCCGTGCGCGGCATCGCCCAATACGATCTTGATTTTCTTACCGTCCACGGCGACCCGCAGGTCGTGCGCGCCGCAGCTCAAGGCCGCGCCGGATCAAACCTGAAAATCCTCGCCGTCACCATCCTCACCTCGCTCGACCGCGCCGACCTTGACGCCAACCTGATCAAACCCGGCGACATCCACGCCATCACCGTCGAACGCGCCGCCCGCGCCCTCGAGGCCGGGGCAGATGGCGTCATCGCTTCACCGCAAGAAGCCGCCGCCATCCGCGCCCTGCCTCAGGCCATTGGCAAACTCATCGTGACCCCCGGTGTGCGTCCCGCAGGCACCGCATCCGGAGACCAAAAGCGCGTTGAGACCCCCGCCACCGCCATCGCCAATGGTGCCAACCACATCGTCATCGGTCGCCCCATCTGGCAACACGCCGACCCAAGGGCCGCCGCTTTGGCGGTTTTGGCGGAAATGAACAAACCCACCTGACCCGGCACCACAAAAGGGTCGCGCACTGGCCACAACAGCCAACACACCCCCTGGCGGCTTCCACCCCAATACGTCGTCAGATCACCCCAACGCGGCCCTTGCCGTCATGCCCCCCACATCGGCCGATTTCCGCAATATCGGTCTACGCCCCCGTCACCCGCCAGATGATGTCACCGACATCGTCTGCCATCAGCAATGACGCCTTGTCAGGGCCAATTGCCACCCCAACAGGCCGCCCATAGGATACCTTTTCGTCCTCGGACAAAAACCCCCACAGAATGTCACGCGGCGGGCCTGCCGGACGCCCCCCCACGAACGGCACGAAAATTAGCTTGTACCCACTCAGCGTCGAGCGGTTCCAGGAACCATGCTGACCAATCACCATGCCATCGGGAAAACCGGGAAGCGTGCCCTTGGGCATCCAGCAAAGCCCCAACGACGCGGTGTGCCCCCCCAGCGCATAGTCGGGCGTAATCGCGCGGTCCACCAAGGCCTGATCCTGGGCAACCCGGTCATCCACCGTCTTGCCCCAATAGCAATAAGGCCAGCCGTAGAACCCACCATCCTGAACCGACGTCAGATAATCCGGCGGCGTCTCATCCCCCAACCCATCCCGCTCATTCACCACAGTCCATAGCGCGCCCGTCTCAGGCTCCCACGCCGTGCCAACCGCATTGCGCAGCCCCGAGGCGAAAATCCGCGCGCTTCCGGTCGCAAGATCAAGCTCCCAAATCGCCGCACGGCCTTCTTCGGCCGCCATGCCCTCATCGCCGATATTGGTCAGCGATCCGACACCCGCGTAGATTTTGGTTTTGTCAGGCGAGACGATCAGGCTACGGGTCCAATGCCCGCCCGGCTTGAACGCAACAAGCTTGCGCCCCGGCCCGGTCAACCGCGTGTCACCCTTCGCATAGGGAAAGGCCACGATGCCGTCGGTATTGCCGACATAGAAAGTGCCATCCACCAACGCCATACCAAAGGGCTGGTTCTGACCTTCCAGAAACGGCTCGCGCAACTCCGCCACGCCATCACCGTCTGCATCGCGCCACAGCGTGATGCGGTTAGCGCTTTTTCCGATAGCACGCGCCCGCCGCAGCGTGGCTTGCATGGCGCGGTCCATCAGGCTTTTCGGCGGATCAACCTGCAACAATGCCTCGGCCACCAGCACATCGCCGTTCGGCAGCACCTCAATCCAGCGCGGATGCTGCAACCCAGACGCAAAGGCATTGACCTTCAGACCCTTGGCCGCCGTGGGAACATGCCCCGGTGCCCAGCCTTGTGCCGTCGGCATCTTCAGGGTCATGATCCCCTGCTTTTTCGCATCGGGGATCGTCGGTGTAGCGCCGACCGCTGCTATCTTGGGCGCACCCATCCGCCGTAGTACCACCATTGTGCCGCCCACAATGGCCGTAGCGCGTGCCATAAAGTCCATACTCTGCCCCGATGCTATTTCCGACCGCACGCTACCGCAGGGTTGGGGTGGGGCAAAGCAGGAATTGCCATCTCGCAACCAATCGGCAAAGTGAACTTTGGCCAAATGCCACAATCAATCGCCACGATCCGGCCAAACCCGGCACCAGCGGGCAATTTCAGGCAACCATCAAGCAAGCGCATGATCACCCCCTTGCTGGTCGCGATGTGTTCGGCGCTGACTTTGCGGTTGGCTTGGCAGGCTCTGGCGGGGTGATGGGGCTGATATGGGTGACTGTTATGCGGACGAAGCGGACCTAGGGCTAACGCCCACGAAACAGCCCGGTGCTGCCAGCAACCCTTGGAGACAGCCTTGGTGATCGGGAATTTCGTGAGGTCATCCCGGACCGGCTGTCGGCAAACTTGATGCACATCAATGACCTCGGCTCTCTCACAG
>JBAVTI010000131.1:0-14448 GCA_049696055.1 Paracoccaceae bacterium
AACACCACAACCCGACGGGCCGCGGCGATCATTTCGATGGCTTGATCCACGGACGCGTCATCCAGACGGGTGAATACAGAACCCAACTCGGCCACAGCCGTTGTGTAAAGATTGGTCATTTTGGTGGGCCTTTCAAATAATGGGCCACCACAGTGCGCGGTGGCCCAAAGATCAGGATATCAGAGACCGAGATCTGCCAGACCGTCAACGGTTTCGGCGTTGATGGTGATCAGGTTGTCGGTGATGATGTCCTTGGCTGCGGCATCAGGATGCACCACGCCAAGGCCCGGAACGTCGGTGCCATCAGCGATTTCGGTGCCTTCTGCCAGCATCTTGCCCATGGTCACGAACACGCGGCCTGCTTCGGCCGGGTTCCACATGAAGCCGCCCGAGATGACGCCAGCCTTGACCAGATCACGGCCCTGACCGGGCGAGAACGGCCCAAGCACATGCACTTTGCCCGCCAGACGGCGCTCCTCGATGGCACGACCGATACCGATCGGGCCTTGGCTGCCAAAGGCAAGGAAGCCTGTCAGGTTGGGGTTTGCCGCCATCAGATCCAGCGCCGTTTTGCGGCTGTCATCCACCGATTCGGCCACGCCATAACGCTCGCCAATCAGTTTCATGTCGGGGTATTTCGCGGCGATATAGGCGTTCGCTGCATCAGCCCAGGCGTTGTGCAACGGCACGGTAAGCGAGCCTACGAACATCGCATATTCGCCCTTGCCGCCCATTTTGGTGGCCAGCAGTTCGGCATGCGCCTCGCCAAAGCCCGCAACCGAGGCCATTTCGAAATCCCAGTCGATGTTGTTCAGGCCGGGGCCTTCGTGGGCGATTACCTTGATGCCGGCAGCGCGGGCTTTTTCCAGCACCGGCTCCAGGGCGGCTTCGTCATTCGGCACCACACCGATCACGTCGACGCCCTTGGCAATCAGGTCTTCGATGGCGCGCACTTGCAGCGCCGGGTCAGCCGAGGTTGGCCCCACCATGAAGGCGTCGACGCCAAGTTCGGCACCCTTTTCCTTGATGCCCATTTCCATGGCGTTGAACCACGGAATGCCACCGATTTTCACCACGATACCCATGCTGGGCATATCTTGGGCATAAGCGGCCACGGCAAAGCTTGCAGCCAAAGCGGCACCCGCAACGGTGCCGAGCAGTTTCTTGATCATTTCGTCCTCCCAAACGCTCGTCCCGTGTCGGACGAGAATGCACAAACGATTGTGCAACCTGATCTGAAATTTCGGATCACCAAAAGCCGGGGATCCGAAAGCCGATCCTGCACGTGACGGCAGGTTCGATGCAGGTTTGCACAAACGATGTTGCAAAGGTTGTCCTGATGCCACAGAGTCGTCAAGTCAAATCTAAAGCGCGGGAAAGATCAGGGCGGGCAGGGTGATGCGGCAAGGGCAAAAACCGACGATTTACGACATCGCGCGCCTGTGCAATGCGTCGCCGTCGACGGTCAGCGCCGCGCTGAATGGCACGTGGAAAAGCCGCCGGATCAAGGATGAAACCGCCCAACGGATCAAGGATGTTGCGGCAGAACAGGGCTATGCCATCAACATGCAGGCGCGCGGTTTGCGCAAGGCGCAGTCGGGTCTGGTGGGGATGATTTTGCCGGTTCACGATAACCGGTTCTTCTCGTCGCTGAGCCAGCATTTTGCCACCGAGGCAAGGGCGCGTGGCCTGTGTCCGGTGATCGTTTCCACCCGCCGCGAGCCAGAAGAAGAGGTGCGATCATTGGCAAGTCTTTTGTCCTATGCCATTGATTCGCTGTTCATTGCAGGGGCCACCGACCCCGAGGCGCTAAGCACAATCTGCCATAACGCCAACTTGCCGCACGTGTTTATCGACCTGCCGTCGGCACATTCGGCCTCGGTGGTCAGCGATAACGCGGCGGGGGCGGATATTTTGACCCGCAAGATATTGGATGAGATGCCGGTGCTGGATGATCCGTTGCGGGCGCGGCCCTATCTTTTGGGCGGCGATGCGCGGCTTTACGCATCGTCGCGGCGGATTGCGGCGTTTCGGGCGGCAGTGACGGAACACTTTGGTTCGTGTGACGATGATCAGGTGATCGCCTGCGGCTATGTGCCCGCCCGGGCCGCCGCCGAGATCGAGCGCTTGCTTGACCGAATCGGTGGTCTGCCTGCGGGGCTGTTCATCAATTCGATGCCGGTGTTTGAGGGTGCGCTTAGCTACCTTGCCCACCTGCCCCCCGAGGCGTTTTCGCAAAGCGTGATCGGCTGTTATGACTATGATCCATTTGGCGCATTTTTGCAGTTTCCGGTGCATATGATGCGGCAAAACTCGAAAGAAATGATTCTGCGGGCTTATGCGCTGTTGGATGCCGGGGTGGATGGCCCTGTGCTGGAAATGGTGACGCCGGTTTTGGTGCCGCCGCGCACCATTCCGCCCGGCATGCTTAGCGAACGGGGATAGCGTAAACGGTGCCCAAAGTACCGGCAGGCCGCTAAACCATCGGTATAAATGCCCGGTTTTGCGGATATTTGATATATTTGCGGTTGACCTATTGATCTGCGGCGTTAGATGCTGAATGAACGTTCATTCAGTCGCTCTTGGATCAAGGCCAATTCTGATGTCATCTGCCCCGACACCGCTTCTTGCTGCCGATCAGCGCAGTGCCGCCATTCTGGATCGGGCGCGCGTGGCCTTTGCAGAAAAGGGCTTTGACGGCGCGTCGATGCAAGATCTGGCGCGGTCTTGCGGCATGAGCGTTGGCAACTTTTACCGCTATTTCCCCTCGAAGGCCGCCATCGTCGAGGCGATTGTCACCGGCGATCTGGTGGAAATGGAGCATGACTTTGCCGCCATTCTGGAATCACCACACCCGATGTCAGTGTTGCGCAACACCATCCGCGGACGGGTGCGCAACGAGCATTGCGCCGGGAATGGCCAGCTTTGGGCCGAAATAACTGCCGCTGCCTTGCGCAAGCCGGAAATTGGTCTGGTGGCCAATCGGATGCAAACGGTGATTGCCGGTAATCTGATTTCGGTATTCGCGCGTAACAACAACATCGCCTTTGATGAGGCCGCCCGCCGCTATGGCGCGCATGCGGCATTGATCATGATGATGGTCAAAGCCAGTGCGATGCAATGCGCCGAACCCGGTGCCGACCGCGAGCCGTTGACCGACCTGATTTTGCGGACGATTGACCGCACCCTTGATGAAATCGCCAGTGACGTAAAAGAAGGCTGACCCGATGCGCTTTGTGATGTTTTTATCCGGCCTTGCTGCTGCAACTGCCTTTGCAACCCCGCTGTTGGCCGAAACCACCGCACCAGCGGCCCCTGCCGCACAGGTTTTGCCCGCCATTTCGGTCTCTGTGGTAGAAACCCGGCTGTTACGCGACCGTGTCATCGTATCCGGTCTGGTGGGGCCGGTGGAACAGGTGCAGGTGCAGCCGCTGATCGAAGGCCAGCCGATCGAGACGCTGGAGGCGGATGTCGGTGATATCGTCACGGCGGGGCAAGTGCTGGCGCGGTTGTCGCCCTCGTCCTTGGTTTTGCAGAAAAGTCAGCTTGCAGCCTCGCTGGCTTCGGCGCGCGCCACGATTGCACAGGCACAGGCGCAACAGCTGGAGGCGGCCTCGACCGCAGACGAGGCGCAGCGGGTGAATGAGCGCACGGCGGCGCTGCGCGATCAGGGATCGGCCTCGCAGGCGGCGGCGGACAAAGCGCAATCGGCGGCGATTTCGGCCACCGCAGGCGTAACCGTGGCGGCGCAATCGCTGGAGGCCGCGCGCGCGCAGCTGGCGCTGGTCGAGGCGCAGATTGCGAATGTCGAATTGCAGCTGTCGCGCACCGAGGTGAAAGCCCCGGTCGCAGGCGAGATTGTTGAACGCAACGCGCTGGTGGGCAGCATTGCCACCGCTGCCGGCAAGGCAATGTTCGTGTTGATCAAGGATTCGGCACTAGAGTTGCGCGCCGATGTGGCCGAGGCCGATCTGATGCGCCTGGCCCCCGGTCAAACCGCCAGGATGGTGGCCGTCGGCACCCCGGAGCCGCTGGTTGGCACGGTGCGGCTGGTAGAGCCGTCGATTGATACCACCACCCGGCTTGGCCGCGCGCGGATCACGCTGGATGCCCCCGAGATGTTGCGATCGGGCATGTTTGTCGATGCCGAAATTTTGGTGGCAGAGCGTGAAACCATCGCGGTGCCGGTGACGGCCGTGGGGTCATCGTCGGCGGGCATCTCGGTGATGCGGGTCAAGGATGGCACGGTCAGCCGCATTATGGTGAAAACCGGCATCCGCGATGGTGGCTGGGTGGAAATTCTGGAAGGGCTGGCTGTGGGCGATACCGTTGTCACCAAGGCCGGGGCCTTTGTGCGCGATGGGGATCGGATCAACCCGGTGCCCGCCACACCTGCAACCAACTAAGGGGTTGAAAATATGAACTTTTCCGCATGGTCCATTCGTAATCCCGTCGCACCGCTGTTGGCGTTTTTGATGCTGATGGTGTTGGGCTGGCAATCGTTCAACGCCTTGCCGATCACCCGGTTTCCCAACATCGACGTGCCTTTGGTCGCCGTGACTGTGGCGCAATCCGGGGCGGCACCTGCGGAAATGGAAACCCAGATCACCAAGGAAATCGAAGATGCCGTGGCAGGCATTACCGGGGTGAAAAACATCATCTCGACGGTAACCGACGGCGTCTCGACCACGGCGGTCGAATTCCGCATGGAAATACCCACCGACAAGGCCGTGCAAGACACCAAAGACGCCATCGACCAAATTCGTGGCAATCTGCCCGGCGATATCGAAGCGCCGATCGTAACCCGGATCGACGTCGAGGGTCAGGCGATCATGACCTTTGCCGTGTCCGCCCCCAACATGACCATCGAAGAGCTGTCTTGGTTCGTCGATGATACCATTATCCGCGGTCTGCAAGGCCGCACCGGCATTGGCCGGGTTGACCGCTACGGCGGTGCCGACCGCGAAATCCGTATCGAGCTTGATCCCGTGCGGCTGAACAGTTGGGGCATCACGGCCTCGGCGGTCAATGCGCAACTGCGGGCCACCAACGCCGATCTGGGTGCCGGGCGTGCCGAAATTGGCGCAGGCGAACAGGCGATCCGCACCCTTGGCGATGCTGAAACCGTCGAACGGCTGGCGGCAAGCACCATAGCCCTGCCGTCGGGGCGGCATGTGCGGTTGTCGGAACTTGGTCAGGTGATTGATACCTATGAGGAATTGCGGTCGTTTTCGCGACTGAACGGCGAACAGGTCGTCACCTTTGCGGTATTCCGCGCCAAGGGGGCAAGCGAGGTTTCGGTGGCCGAGGTGGTCAACGATACGCTGGATGGTATCCGCGCCAAACATGCCGATATCGGTATCCGGCTGGTGGATGAAACCGTGTTCTACACCTACGGCAACTACGAGGCGGCGCTGACCACTTTGGTTGAAGGCGCGCTGTTGGCGGTGCTGGTGGTGTTGGCGTTCCTGAAAAACTGGCGTGCCACGCTGATTGCGGCTGTTGCCCTGCCGCTGTCGGCGGTGCCGACGTTCTGGGTGATGGACATGCTTGGGTTCTCGCTTAACCTCGTGTCGTTTCTGGCGATCACGCTGGCCACGGGGATACTGGTCGACGATGCGATTGTGGAAATAGAAAACATCGCGCGCCACATCCGCATGGGCAAAACCCCCTACCGCGCGGCGATAGAGGCGGCGGATGAAATCGGTTTGGCGGTGATTGCCACCACCTTTACCATCGTGGCGGTGTTCGTGCCGGTGTCGTTCATGCCCGGCATTCCGGGGCAGTATTTCCGCCAATTTGGTCTGACGGTGGCAATATCGGTGCTGTTTTCGCTGTTGGTGGCGCGTCTGATCACGCCGATGATGGCGGCCTATCTGATGCGGGCCAAGGATGCCCATGCCGAAGATCACCAAGACGGTGCCATCATGCGCAACTATCTGCGTTTTGTGCAGCAAACCCTGCGGTATCGCTATCTGACGCTGTTGGCGGCGATTGGCGTTCTGGCGGTGTCGGTCTATTTCATGCTGCAAATTCCCGGCAGCTTTATTCCGCCCGAAGACGTCAGCCGGATCTCGATCTCGGTTGAGCTGCCGCCGGGTTCGACGCTGGAGGAAACCGACCGCACCACCAACGCCATGCTTGCCGCGATCAAGGATGTGGATGGGGTCGAGAATGTGTTTGTTCTGGGCGGCTCTTCGCCCACCGGCGACCGCGATATCCGCCGCGCCTCGGTAACGGTGCTGCTGCATAAGCTTGATCAATCGCTGCTGCACAAGCTGACCACGATTGCCCAACGCCTGCCGTTGGTTGGGGCAAGCATCCCTGACGTCAAGGCAAATGGCCGCACCAGACCGCAGAATGAAATCGAGGCCGAGGTGTTTCATCGCCTGACCGTGGTGCCCGATATTCGCGCGTTCAAGCTGAACGACCGGGGCGAACGCGATCTGTCGTTTTCCATCCTGTCGGATAACGAGGCCGATCTGAACATGGCCGTGGTCAAACTAGAGGCGGCGCTGGCGGCGGAACCTTTGCTTGCCAATATCGCCTCGGAAGGCGCGTTGCCGCGTCCCGAAGTGCAGATTACCCCGCGGATGGAAGAGGCCGCCCGCCTTGGCATCACCACCCGCGCCATTGCCGAAGTGGTGCGGGTGGCGACGATTGGCGATGTGGACGCCGCCTTGGCGAAACTGTCGATTGATAACCGCCTGATCCCGGTCCGGGTGCGGCTGAACGATGCCGCGCGCGAAGATCTGGCCCGGATTGCGGCGCTAAAGATCACCACCGCCAGTGGTTCCGTGGTGCCGTTGTCGGCGGTGGCGGAAATCACCATTTCCGAAGGTCCGTCGATGGTTGACCGGTTGAACCGCGAACGCCGCGCCACCATTGGCGCGAACTTGCCCTTGGGCGTGGCGCTTGGCACCGCATCCGCCCGGTTCAAGGAAATCACCGAAAGCGTGGAATTGCCGCCCTCGGTGCGGATTGCCGAAGCTGGCGATGCCGAAGTGCAGGGCGAGTTGTTCGCCAGTTTCGGCAATGCCATGATCATGGGCCTGATGCTGATGCTGACGGTGCTGATCTTGCTGTTCGGCTCGGTGATCCAGCCGTTCACCATCCTGTTCTCGCTGCCCTTGGCAATCGGCGGCGTGGCGGCAGCACTTATCCTGACCGGGTCGGCGATATCGATGCCGGTACTGATCGGTATTCTGATGCTGATGGGCATCGTCACCAAGAACGCCATCCTGCTGATTGATTTTGCCATCGAGATGCGGCGTCAGGGCATGGAGCGGGTGAAAGCGGTGATGGAGGCCGGGCATAAACGCGCGCAACCCATCGTGATGACTTCGATCGCGATGTCGGCGGGCATGTTGCCCTCGGCGCTGGGCGTGGGCGAGGGCGGCAGTTTCCGCGCGCCGATGGCCACGGCGGTGATCGGCGGGATTATCGTCTCGACCGCGCTTAGCCTTGTGGTGGTGCCGTCGTTCTTCCTGATCATGGATGATCTGTCGCGCCTGCTGGGATGGGTATTCAGCCGCGTGATCGGCCCCACCGAGAAGGAAGATGAGGCACCCGAGGCGTCGGTTCTGGCTACCAGAATTGCCAATCTGAACGCAGAATCCGATGCACTTGATGCGCGGGTCAGCGGGCTGGAGGCGGCATTGGGCGGCAAACGCAGCACCGCGCTGCACGTCGCCGAATAGCGTCAGCCAAGCGTGTAGCGGGTAAACCGCCGCAATTCGCCCTGCGGCAAGGCTGGCACTTGCGACGTAACCTCGCAGGCGTGCAGCAAGGTTTGCAACGCGGCAATCGCCTGCCCCAGCGGGTCTTGGTCAATGGCGATATCCATCATCCCGGCGCGCAGATAGCCTGCGTGATCTTCGGTTGCCTCGTGCCCGATCCAGGTTGGGCGCGGGCCGGAATACGGGGCCAATGCGCGGGCAATGCCGCCCGGCCCCGCGCCGCAATTATAGACGCCCACCACATCGCCCTTGTCCAAGGCATGGTGGGTGGCATGGTAGCAGCGGTCCAGCATCGCCGCCCCGTTCGTTCAACACCCGATCAACCGTGGTCGCACTAACGCCCGCTTCGGCGGCAATCTCGGCAAAACGTGGGCTGCGTTTGCGCCGCTGCGGGGATTTGATCTCGCTCATCGCCGCAGCCTGACCCATTGACGATAAATCGTCAATTCCGCTGGCGCTGGTTTCGCGCCGCAATGGTATTTCCACTCTGCAAGCCGCCCGGAGGACATCATGCGCATCGCCCTGGATCCCTATATGCACCGCCACCTCTCGCTGGAAGAGTCGCCGCGAAAGGCCGTCGAACTGGGGTATGAATGGCTAGAGCTTTCGCCCCGCGCCGATTTTCTGAACTGGTGGGTGCGTCTGCGCGTGTTCCCCGAACGCCTCGCGTCATTCAAAAAATCACTGAAAGATCATAATGTTAAGATCGCATCGCTGCTCCCGATGTATCGCTGGGCAAGCCCGCGCGAAGACGAACGCCTGAACGCGGTTGATAACTGGAAACGCGCCATCGAGGTTGCTGTCGAGATGGGCGTCGACACCCTGAATTCCGAATTTGGCCGCGGCCCGCACCCCGACCATGGGTCATGCTCATCGTGCTGCCAAGGTGGCTCGATGACCGAAAGCTCGGAAGCTGCATGGTGGCGCAGCATGGAAGAACTGGTGCCGATTTTCGAGCGCGAAGGTATGAATCTGCACATCGAACCGCACCCCGATGATTTCGTCGAAACCCTTCAGCCAGCGGTCGATATGATCCGTACGGTGAACAGCAAACGGGTGAAATTTCTATATTGCGCGCCGCATACCTATTACTTTGGCGATGACACCAAGGCGATGATCCGCGAGGCCGCCCCGGTGCTTGCCCATGTGCATGTCGGCGATACCTTCAACCATAAAGGCGCGTCCGGCCTGTGCTATATCGTCAACCCGCCCGGCTCGAACGCCCGCGTGCATCAACACCTGAATATCGGTCAGGGCGAAGTGCCGTGGGATGATTTCTTCTCTACCCTGGCCGAGGTTGGCTTTGATGGCATCATGACGGCTTGTGTCTTTGCCTGGGAAGAAAAGGCCGACGAATCCGGCCGTTTCATGCGCGGCGAAATGCAGCGCTACGTCGATAAATACTGGAAAAAGTAAGGACCACCACATGACGCTGCACATTGGCGTGATAGGGACCGGCGCGATTGGCCGGGACCATGCGATACATATTGCCCGCACACTGGCGGGTGCCAAAATCGTTGGCGTGACAGACGTCAACCCCGCCTCGGCCCAAAGTGTGGCGGATGAAATCGGCGGCGTGCTGCTGATGGTGCATACCGCCCATCGCAACCCCGAGGTTGGCGACAGTTACACCACCCCGATGGCCGTGGTCGATACCGCGATCCACGAAATTGATGTGCTGCGCTGGCTGTTGGACGACGATTATGTGTCGGCCCAAGTGGTCTATCCGCGCAAAACCAGCCACGCCAGCGCCCACCTTGCCGACCCGCAGATTGTGCTGCTGGAAACCGCCAAAGGCATCCGCATTGATGTGGAAATCTTTGTGAATTGCAGATACGGCTATGACATTCAATGCGAGGTTGTTGGCGAAGACGGTGTGGTTTGCCTTCCCGAACCTATGGCTGTGCCGATGCGCAAGAACGCGGTGACAGGCCAAGCGGTGCTGATGGATTGGAAGCAACGCTTTATCGACAGTTATGCCGTTGAATTGCAGGATTTCATCCGCGCCGCCACGGTAGGCGGGGCCACCGGACCGTCGGCTTGGGATGGCTATGTGGCCAATGTCACCACCGACGCCTGCGTTGTGGCCCAAGCCACCCCCGGTGCCATCGTGCCGATGAACCTTGCCTCCCGGCCCGCACTTTACGCCTGATATCGGTCGCTTAGACATGCATCAGCCCCCCGCCGAAACCGCGGGGGGCTTTTGCATTTCACCGCGAGTCTGAATTTCCGTGCAGAGTCGATTGACACATATGGAACGATCCAATACGCAATAGGAACGATCCAAATGTGTTGATTCGAGGGGGAAGTTCCGATGCACTGGGGCCTGATCGGGGCAAGCACGATTGCCGCACAGCATATGATTGCTGCCCTGCGCACGAATGGCGCGGTAACGTGGGTGGTCAGCGGAACGGCCGCCCATGCCACCAGCTTTGGCCAAACCCATGGCATCGCACGGGCCACCACCGATCTTGACGCGATGCTGGCTGACCCGTCGGTTGATGCTGTCTACATCTCGTCCACCAACGAAAAACACCACGCACAGGCCTTGGCTGCCATTGCCGCAGGCAAGCATGTGCTGTGCGAAAAGCCGCTGGCGATGAAGGTGGCCGAGGCATCGGAAATGGTCGCTGCCGCCGCCGCCAAAGGTGTCAGCTTTGCCACCAACCATCACCTGCGCAATGCCGGTTCGCACATCGCGATCCGCGATCTGATCGCCGCTGGCCGCATCGGCACCGTGCTTAGCGCGCGGGTATTCCACGCCGTGCATCTGCCCGAAAATCTGCAAGGCTGGCGCATCAACGACGCAACGGCAGGCGGCGGTGTGATCCCCGATATTACCGTGCATGACGCCGACACCATCCGCTTTCATTTGGGCGAAGACCCGGTGGATGTGGTCGCCATCGCCGCCTCCTCCGGCATGGGGCAGGGCGTCGAGGATTCCGTGATGTCGGTCTGGACCATGCCTTCGGGCGCAATGGTTCACGCCCACGAAAGCTTTACCCACCCCTTCGCCGGAACCGGAATCGAGTTTCACGGCACCCTTGGTTCCATCATCGCGCATGGCGTGATGACGCAAAGCCCGGTGGGCGAGGTGACCCTGATCACCGCCGCAGGCCGCGAAACCGTTTCCTACAGCCAACACAATCTTTACACCCGATCTGTGGCGCAGTTCGCCGCCGCCTGTGCGGGCAGCGGCCACCCCGCCGCCACCGGCCACGACGGCGTCAAATCCCTGACCATCGCCCTTGCGGTCCGCGCCGCCGCCGCCACTGGCAAGCGCACCGTCATTCCCTACGCCAAGGCATGAACATGGCATCCAAAATTGTCACCGCAGCCGAAGCCGCCGCCCGCATCCCCGATCATGCGGTCGTTTCCATCTCATCCTCATCGGCGCTGGGTTGCCCTGACAAAGTGCTTGCCGCCATTGGCGCGCATTTTCGCACGCATGGCCACCCGCGCCACATCACCACCCTGAACCCCATCGCCGCAGGCGACATGTATGGCGTCAAAGGCATTGACCACCTTGCGTTAGACGGCCTGCTTTCCCGCATCATCGCAGGCTCTTATCCCTCGGGTGCCTCTCACCTGCCGATGCCCGAGATCTGGCAGATGATCGTCGAAAATCGGGTGCTGGCCTACAACGTCCCCTCGGGCATTCTGTTCGACATGCACCGTGACGTTGCTGCCCGCCGCCCCGGCGTGCTGACCAAGGTTGGCCTCGATACCTTCGTCGATCCCCTGCGCCAAGGCTGTGCGATGAATGATGCCGCAAGCGCCCACCCTATCGTCGCGCGGCACGATATGGGCGGCGAGACATGGCTGCATTTCCCCAATATCGCCCCCAATATCTGCATCCTGCGCGCCACCACCGCAGACGAGCGCGGCAACCTGACCTACGAACACGAGGGCGCTTATCTTGGCGGTCTTGATCAGGCCATTGCCGTGCGCAACCATGGCGGTCTGGTCATAGCACAGGTCAAACGCGTCACCGCCACCGGGTCGCTGCGCCCGCATGATGTGCGCATTCCGGGCCATCTGATTGATTTGATCGTGATCGACCCCGATCAGAAACAAACCACCGAAACCCCCTATGATCCCGCAATTTCAGGCGAGATCATGCGCCCTTGGGATAGCTTTCATCTTGCCGAACACGGGGTCGAGAAAATCATCGCCCGCCGTGCCGCGATGGAATTACGCAAAGGTCAAACCGCCAACCTCGGTTTTGGCATCTCGGCCCTTGTGCCGCGGGTTCTGCTTGAAGAGGGCCATGCGCAATCCGTCACCTGGGCGATCGAACAGGGCGCTGTTGGTGGTATGCCGCTTACCGGTTTTGCCTTTGGCTGTGCTTCGAACGCCGATGCCTTCATGCCTTAGCCCAATCAGTTCACCTATTTCCAGGGCGGCGGCTTTGATATGGCGTTCCTGTCGTTTCTTGAGGTTGACCGCATGGGCAACGTCAACGTCTCGAAACTGGGCAAAAAGCCCTACCTCACCGCAGGTTGCGGCGGTTTTGTCGACATCACCGCCCATGCCAAAAAGATCGTGTTCTCAGGGTATTTTGAGGCAGCGGCAGAGCTGGAATTAACCGATACCGCGCTGCGCGTCACCAAGCCGGGCAAGTTCACCAAGATGGTCGATCAGGTCGAACACGTCACATTTTCGGGCAACCGCGCCCTCGCCACCGGGCAAGACGTGCTTTACGTCACCGAACGCTGCGTGATCCGCCTGACCGATACGGGCCTGCAAGCCGTTGAAATCATGCCCGGTATCGACCCCGCGCGCGATATCATCGCCGCCTCTGATGGGCGCGTGACCGTCGCGGAAAATGCCACATTGATGCCTGCGGCCCTGCTGCGCCCCCAGCCGATGGGGCTCACGCTATGAGCCGGGTTCACCTGCAAATCAGCGGCGCCATTGCCACCTTGCGGCTGGAAAATCCCGCCAAACTGAACGCCTTTACCATCGACATGCTGGCCCAGCTTGCCACACACTGCGACCTGATCGAACGCCGCCCGGAAATCCGTGCCGTGATCATCACCGCCGAGGGCGAGCGCGCCTTTTGCACCGGGGCCGATATCACCGCTTGGTCCGGCCTTCCTCCCGCCGAATTTGCCCGCCACTGGGTGCGCGATGGCCACCGTGTTTTTGACCGTCTCGCCCGGCTCTGCAAACCCACCATCGCCGCCATCAACGGCCCGGCGTTCGGGGGCGGGCTGGAACTTGCCGCCGCCTGCGATATCCGCGTCATGGCCCCGAAAGCCACGCTTGCCTTGCCGGAATCCGGCGTGGGCATCGTGCCGGGCTGGTCTGGCACTCAGCGTCTGGCCCGCCTGTTGCCCGAACCGGTGCTAAAGGAAATGGCGCTGTTTGGCCGCAGACTTACGGCAGACCGCGCCTACGCCGTGGGTTTTATCGCCGAGATTGCCGATGACCCGCGCGCCGCCGCCCTCGCCATCGCCGAGCGTCTGATCAGCACGTCACCGCGCGCCACCGAGGTCGCCAAATACATGATTCACGCCGCGGTTGGCGAAGACCGCGCCGCGATGATTGAAACCCTTGGCTCTGGCATGATCGCCGCCACCCAAGACCGCACCGAAGGCGTCGCCGCCTTTGCCGCCAAACGCAAACCAGAATTTCCGGGAACATGACGATGCAAGATTTCACCCTGATCGCGGCCACCGGAACCGCCCTTCCCAGCGTATTCACCGCCCGTCATCTGATCGATGGCATCTGGCAAGACAGCAGTGACGCCAGCACCTTTACCCGCCATTCCCCCGCTCACGGCAGCCTTGTCAGCACCTCGGCCAAGGGGGGGGCTGCAGAAACCCACGCCGCCATCGCCGCTGCCCGCCGTGCCTTTGACGATGGCCGATGGTCGCAAACCTCGGGTCAACAGCGCGCCACGCTGCTGTTGCGCGTGGCCGACCTGATTGATCAGCACCGTGACCGCATCGCCCTTCTTGAGGTGCTGGAAAGCGGCAAGCCGATTTCCCAGGCCCGCGCCGAAATTGAAGGCGCCGCCGATATCTGGCGCTATGCTGCCGCCCTTGCGCGCACCCAATCGGGTGACAGCCACAACAGCCTTGGCCCCGATATGCTTGGCCTTGTGCTGAAAGAACCCATCGGCGTGGTTGGCATCATCACCCCGTGGAACTTCCCCTTTCTGATCGTCAGCCAGAAACTGCCCTTTGCCCTTGCCGCAGGCTGCACCGCCGTGGTCAAGCCCTCGGAACTTACCCCCTCTACCACCGTCATCCTTGGTGAATTGCTGATCGAAGCCGGCCTTCCTGCGGGTGTCGTCAACATCGTGCTGGGCCACGGTCAGCCCGTGGGGGCCATCCTGTCTACCCACCCAGACGTTGATATGGTCACCTTCACCGGATCAACCGCCGTTGGCCGTGCCATCGTCGCCGCCGCAGCGCCAACCCTGAAAAGGGTGGCCCTCGAACTGGGCGGCAAGAACCCGCAGGTCATCTTTCCCGACGCCGATTTGGATGCCGCCGCCGACGCCATCACCTTTGGAATCTACTTTAACGCCGGTGAATGCTGCAATTCCGGCAGCCGCATCATTGCGCACCAAGACATCGCCGCCGACCTGACCGCCCGCATCGTGGCGCTGTCGCGCAAGGTGACGTTTGGCGATCCCCTGCACCCTGATACCCAAGTCGGCGCCATCATCTCCACCGATCACCAAGCAAAAATCGCC
>JBAVTI010000132.1:0-3348 GCA_049696055.1 Paracoccaceae bacterium
GGGTGGGCCTTAGTTTGCCTTTGTTACAGGGACGTTAGCGCAGGGGGCGCAAAGGCACAATCATTTGTGCAGGAACCATCGGCTTGCGCAAGCATTGGGGCATCTTTCTGACCTGCGTGGCGGGAAATGCCCGTTTGGCGTGCCGCAAAAGGCAATATTCGCGTGCGATGTCGCTTTCCGACGGGCACGCATATGCTGTGCGGGCTTCTTGGGAGGTGGAAATGCGAAGGACGCAACAATGAGCCTGACCCCAGACCGCACGCTTGCCGCCGCCGGGATGATCATGATTTACGCCATGGTGATCGGCTTTACCGACAACTATGTGCGGGTGATTGCTGCCGAGGCGGGGCTTTGGCAGTTTCATGCCTCTAGGTCTTTTATGGCGGTTGGGCTGCTTTTGCTGCTGTCGGTGCCGCTTGGGCTGCGGTTGCGTCCGGTAAATCTGGGCGCCGTGGTGGCGCGGTCGGCGATCCACGGCTTTGCGATGCTGATCTACTTTGGTGCGTTGGCGTTCCTGCCGGTGGCACAGGTGGCGGCAGGTCTGTTTACGGCCCCGATTTTCGTGCTGCTGATCTCACGGTTCGCTTATGGCCACGATATTGGGCCAGTGCGGATTTTGGCGGTGGCGATGGGGTTTCTGGGGGTGGTTTTGGTGCTTGGCCCCTCGGCTTTAAGCGGGGCTTCGGTGGCTGCAGTGCTGCCGGTTCTGGCGGGGGCGATGTATGCGATGGGCAACATTGCGACACGCGAATGGTGCGCCGAGGAAAGTGCGGAAACCCTGCTGATGGGGTTTTTTGCGATGTTGGGCGTGCTGGGGGTGACGGGGCTTTTGGTGCTAATTGCCTATCCGATTGTGGCACCTGCGGGGGTGGACGGCTTTTTGCAGCGCGGCTGGGTTTGGCCGTCGGGGACGTTCTATTTTTGGACGTTTATGCAGGCGGCGGGGTCGCTTTTTGGCGTTGGCATGATGATCAAGGCCTATCAAGTGGCCGACGCCAGCCGGGTTTCCGTGTTTGAATACATTACCTTACCGGCATCAGCATTTTGGGGCTGGTTGCTTTGGTCGGAAACCCTGACGGCATTTGCGGCTGTTGGCATGGCGCTTATTGCGGGTGCGGGGATCATGATCGCGCTGCGGTCACGGCAGGTGGCTGTGGCCTGATCGTCCACCGCTTCGCGCCAATGGCGACGGCAAAGCGAGACATAGGTTTCGTTACCACCGATTTGCACCTGCTCGCCGTCTTTTAGCGCGCGGCCATCGGGCCCTTTGCGCACCACCATGGTGGCCTTTTTGCCGCAATGGCAGATGGTGCGCACTTCGCGCATCTCGTCCGCCCAAGCCAGCAAGGCCGCCGATCCGGGAAACAGGTCGCCCCTAAAATCAACGCGCAGGCCGTAACACATCACCGGCACGCCCAGATCATCAACCGCGCAGGCCAGTTGCCAGACCTGCTGTTTGGTCAGGAACTGGGTTTCGTCGATAAATACGCAGGCAACCGGCCCCTGGGCGAGCCGTGCTTTGATCTTGGCGAACATATCATCATCGGGGGCAAAGGTATCGGCATCCTCGCCAATGCCGATGCGAGAGGCGATGCGGCCCATGCCTGCGCGATTGTCAAACTGCGCCGTGATCAGGTAGGTCGCCATGCCGCCTTCGCGGTAATTATGCGATGCCTGCAACAGCGCGGTGGATTTGCCCGCGTTCATGGTCGAGAAATGAAAGTAAAGCTTTGCCATGGGTGCTGTTACCAAAAGAAAGGGGCCGCATGCAAGCATACGACCCATGCGAAATTCGCCAAGTGAGCGGGTGGAAATCCGCTGTCCGGTGGTGGCTTCTTTATGCCTTGTCACACAACAGGTAGGGGGCCGCGGCGGCCGTCAGCGACATTTAACCAGATGCTGCCGGGTCTTATGCCCGAAAGTAGTCAACATCTACAACACTTACCAAATTGACGGGCCCGCCGCACCGCTGCCGGAGAATCCAACAAACCATCCCTCGCGAGACAAGTGCACGGCGGACCCCCACCCAAGTCAGCGCTGGGGACGCTGACCAACTCACTACGGTTCCAGTTGCCCAGAACTGGATTATGAATGACAAATTGTTAGCTTCCGATTAATGGGAAAAGGAAGATTGTTTTCCCCCGGGTTCTTTGCCGGACTGATTGAAGGGTTGCCATGTCTATTGCCACTTACCTCAAGAAACATACCGAAGCCTTGGTCAAGGATGTCGGGATCGAGGCTGCTTGTGATCTGACCGGCAAGTCAAAGGCGACGATTGGGCGCTACTATTCGGATGCTGGTGAGCATGACGATCGGTTCATGCCGATTGACGTGGTAGCGGCGCTGGAGGGGGCATCGAGGTTTCCGCATGTGACCAGTGCGTTGGCCGATCTGCGCGGGATCACGCTGTCGTATGACGCGGAAAAGCGTAATGCGCAGTCAACGGGGATTAATTCCGATGTGGTGGCCTTGGCACAGCGGTTCGGGATGCTGATGGCCGAGTATAACATGGCGATTGGCGATGGGAAAATTTCCATCAACGAGGCCAAGCGGCTTTTGCGCGAAACCTTGGCAATTCAACAGGTTATCTTGGAAATGAAGCTTAATCTGGAAGAAGAGGCGAGCTGAAGCGTTTGTCGTAAAACGCTGCTGCCCGCCTCGTTTCGAGGTTATGCCGTGGTGGCGCGGCTGGTGCGGTTGCCACCTTGGCCACCGCCCGCCGGACGGCGATTTGCCCCCGGTTTCGAAGGCGAGCCGTAGCCACCGCCCCCCGCAGGACGGCCGCTGTGCGCAGGCTTGGCACCCGGCTTGGCGGCAGCTTTTGGACCGCGCGCCACAGGCGCTTGGCCCATGTTATGCGGCTTGTTAGAGCTACGCCCGCGCTGCACCGGTTTGCCAGCGGCCTTGATCGCTTCCATCGCCCAAGGCGCGCCACCCAGAACAGGAATTGGTTTTTTTAGAAGTTTTTCAATGGCTTGCAGTTCTTCCATTTCCGCCGGAGCGCAGAATGCCACGGCTTTGCCTTCGGCACCCGCGCGGGCCGTGCGGCCAATGCGGTGGACATAGTTTTCGGCGACGTTCGGCATGTCGTAGTTATAGACATGGCGGACGCTGGAAATATCGATGCCGCGGGCGGCAACGTCGGTGGCAACCAACACTTGGAGCGTGCCGTCACGGAATTCGCTCAGCGTGCGTTCGCGTTGGTTTTGGCTTTTGTTGCCGTGGATCGAGCCGGCTTTGAAACCCCAGCTTACCAGCAATTTCATAAGTTTCTCTGAACCGTGCTTGGTGCGGCCGAAAACCAGTGCCATTTCACCGACGTGGGTCTTGAGATAGGTCTCGAGCAGC
>JBAVTI010000133.1:0-4168 GCA_049696055.1 Paracoccaceae bacterium
ATTCTGGATGGTGCCTCCGCCGGGACCATCACCATGGGCTTTGCGCTGATGATCGGGATGGCAGTGCTTATAGGCCTTGTGAACGGGTTCCTGATCCGCTTTGCCAATTTCACCGCCATCGCGGCAACTTTGGCTATGTTCATTGGCTTGCAAGGTGTCGCCTTCCTGTTTCGCGACTCGCCGGGCGGCTACATCACCTATCCGGTGACCGAGGTGATCACGATGAAACTTGGGTCCGTGCCGGTGGCCTTTCTGGTGCTGGTCATGGTTGCTATCCTGTCTGAATACCTGCTGCGCGGCACCCGGCCTGGCATTCGCCTGCGCGCCTTGGGTTCCAACGCCGAATCCGCCCGGCGGATCGGGGTGAACACAAACCGCGTCTTCATCGGTGGCTATGTGATCTCGGCGCTGTTTGCCGCCTTGGGATCGGTCATGCTAATGGCGCAGATCGGGGTGGGTGATCCCGCACAGGGGGCGAACTACACGCTGGCAAGTATTACCGCGGTGGTTTTGGGCGGCACCAGCCTGAAGGGCGGGCGCGGCACATTCCTTGGCTCGGTTCTGGGCGCTTTGCTTTTGACCGAGGTGCTGAGTATGGTCACCTTCCTTGGCCTGTCGCAAACCTATCAATATGTGTTCCAAGGCACGCTGATCCTCGCCGCCGCGCTGATCTATTCCACGGCACGCGGCAAGCCGGCGGAGTAGGTCAACGGTCGCGAAAGATCTGCGTCACGGTTTCTTCGACAGCAGCCAAAGCATCACGCGATGGTTTGCCTTCGAATACCGCTGCATAAATCTCGTTGCCCAAGGCAGCTTCGATGGCGACATATTCCGGGATCGGCGGGCGCGACCAGGTGTTCAACTCGTGCCGCCGCGCCATGCGGTCGACGAAGCTGACAATGGGCGAGGACGCCAATGCCTCCGGGTCGGCGCAAACCGAAAAGCGGGGGGCCACAGGAAAGCCGTTCTGAACATGCGCCTTCATCGCCTCGGGCGAGGCCATCCAGGCAATGGCGTTGACGATATCGCGCTTGCGTTCGGCGTCGATATAGGCCGGGATCGTCAAAAGAAACCCACCCACCGGCGCCGTTACCTGCCGCCCCTTGCGCGCCGGAGGGGTCAGGTAAGCCACCCGCCGTTTCACCCGGCTGCCGGGGTCGTGTTCCAGCCGCGAGGCGCGCATCGACCACGAATAGCTGAGCGCGGTGTGGCCCGACATGAACGAGGTCAGATTGTGCTCGGCGTCAAAGGTTTCGATCCCCGGAGGCGAGACTTCGACCAAGCGGCGCATATAGTCGATTGCCATCTGGCCCTCTTCGCTGTTGATCGTCAGGGTCGGGTTCTTGGGGTCGATGCTGTCCAGCCAGTTTTCGTGCCGGCGCGGGATGTCGATGATCGAGCCGCCGGCAGAGGCGAGGAAAAACATGAAGGAATGCGCAATCGGCATGCCGCGCGCCGCATTCCAGGCGATGCCGTATTGCTCGCGGTCCGGGCGGTGCAGCACGCGGGCGGCGGCGATGGTCTCATCAAAGGTGCGCGGATAAGACAGTCCCGCCTCCTCGAACTGGTCGCGACGGGCGGCGAGGAATTCAACCGTACAATAGATCGGAATTCCATATTGCTTGCCGTTCCAGCGCCCGGTGTTCCAGACCGAGGGGTGAAAATCCAAAGGGTTGATCGGCGCATTGCGCAGCGCGTCATCCAGGGGCGCCAGCATGCCCTCATCGGCAAATCGCCCAAGCCAGGGCATGTTGATCGCCACGACATCGGTCGCGGTCGAGGGGTCGCGCAGCACCTGATCGACGCGCTTGTAAAGCTCTGGTAGCGGGCGCAGGTCGAAACTGCTCTTGCGGCTGATATCGTTGCGGAAATCCGACCACATGTTGCGCATCGACACGAAGTAGTTGTCGTCATGCAGCAGAAAGCGTGTGTTGCGCAGCGCCGCCGAAGAGATGTCATGGCCCTGCAGGGGCGCGATGATATGGGCGGCAAAATAGGACCCGCCGAAGTAGTATTCATCCGTCTCGGCCCCGGACCGCAGGCCGAAGGTCCGCGCCAGATGCGCCTTGACTTGGCTGGCATAGATCTGGAACGCCGCCAGAAGTTCATCGCTGGGGGCCAGATAGACGGTCTTGTGCTGTGGGCCGCGCGGCACCTTGATGATCTGGCCATCCTCGATCATCTTGCTGATCAGGCGGTTGCCCGCGCCGTAACTGGCCTTCGACAGCTCGATCAACGTCGTGATCGTCACCGGCACCTGATGCAGCTGGCAATCCACCAGCTCCAGAACCGTATTCCAAAAGGCATCGGGCTTGGCACCGGGAAGGCCTGTGTCGAAGGGCTGGCGCATCTTGCGCAGAAAATCGATCACCCGCGACAATTCATGCGGCGACATCGTTTTTTCAGACATGCTGCTCTCCGGGACTTGCAGTTCACATTGCCCTTGTCTTAACAGAACGGGAAGAAAATGTATCCATTCTGGATGAAACCCCTCTGCTTTTTTGCGGGCGAGCTTGCTAGAGTTGTGCGGCGTGGGCCCTGCGCCCGGTCCGCGTGATCGACAGAGGAGAGGTCCATGAGAGCCGTTCGTTTCCACGCCGCCCGCGATATCCGTGTCGAGGATGTGGCCCCGCCATCCGATATTCTGGCCCCCGATGACGTGTTGGTGGAACCGTTCTGCTGCGGCATTTGCGGCACTGATCTGCATGAATACATCGCCGGGCCTATCGTGACGCCGCAAACCCCGCATGTCTTTACCGGGGCCTCCAACCCACAGATTCTGGGCCATGAATTCTCGGCTCGGGTGAAAAAGGTGGGCTCAGCGGTATCTCATGTTGGCCCCGGCGACCGGGTGTCGATCCAGCCGCTTTTGTCGCCGCGCAATGATTATTACGGCAAGCGCGGCCTCTATCACCTGTCGCCGCAGATGGGTTGCGTCGGGCTTAGCTGGGCCTGGGGTGGCATGGCAGAACTGGCGGTGGTCAAGGATTACAACGCCCAGCCGATTCCCGACAATCTGACCGACGAACAGGGCGCGATGATCGAGCCTGCCGCCGTGGCGATGTATGGCGTCGACCGGGGTGGAGTGACAGCGGGCTCGACCGTGCTGGTTTCTGGCGCAGGGCCGATTGGTGCGCTGACCGTTCTGGCGGCCAAGGCGGCGGGGGCGGCGGTGATCATCGTCTCGGAACCCAACCCCAACCGTCGCCGCATCATCAACGAAATCGCGCCCTATGCGGTGACGGTGGACCCGACCAAAGAGAACCTGCAAGAGGTCGTGCGCGACCTGACCGAAGAGGGGGTGGGCGTCGATGTGGCGTTGGAATGCGTCGGCCTCGAATCCTCGCTGAACGCCTGTGTCGAGGCGGTGCGGCGGCAGGGGGTAGTTGTGCAAACCGGCCTGCACATGAAACCCGCCAAGATTGATGCCATGCTGTGGACGCTGAAGGATATCTCGGTTCAGGCGACCTGGTGTTATCCGGTTACCGTCTGGCCGCGCATCGCCCGGCTGATCGCAAGCGGCGGTTTCCCGGTGGAAAAGGTCATCACCGCGCGGATCGACGCTGCGGATGTGGTGTCGAAGGGCTTTGAGGCGCTGCTGGACCCGTCGGGCAACAATCTGAAAATCGTCGTTCGCACCTGAAAACGGCGCACCCGAAGGGGGTATCATGGCAGAGCTGGCAGGAAAGATCGCGATCATCACTGGGGGCGGCACCGGGATCGGACGCGGTATCGCCTTGGTGATGGCGCGAGAGGGGGCGACGGTGATCTGCACCGACATCGCCCCCGGAAACGCCGAGGAAACCGCCGCCGCCGTGCGCGCGGCGGGTGGCCGGGCCGAGGTAATGGCGCAGGATGTGACGAAATGGGAGAGCTGCCGCGAGGTGGCCGACAAGGTGCTGGCGGCGTATGGTCAAATCGACATTCTGGTGACCAACGCCGGCGTGTCCAAATCGGTTCCGATCACCGAACTGGACGAAGCCGAATGGGACCGGGTGCATAACGTCAACATCAAGGGCGTGTTCTTTTCCTGCAAATCGGTGATCCCGCACATGATCAGCCGCCGTTACGGCAAGATCGTCACCATCGCCTCGATGGTGGGCAAAGAGGGCATCCCGCTGTTCAGCCATTACTGCGCGTCAAAATTCGCGGTGATCGGGCTGACGCA
>JBAVTI010000134.1:0-18637 GCA_049696055.1 Paracoccaceae bacterium
GGCCGGGCGGTCGCCGAGAAGGTGTTCTTCGAGGACGCGGCCGAGGAGGTAGAGGCTGATCCCGGCGAGGGCGCCGATCCCGGCCATCAGGGCGCGTAGGCGGGTTGTCTGGTCCATGTTCGGCCCCTTTTGACTGGTTCGAGGCGAGAGTATCCGCTTGGCAAGGGCAACGCTAGGTGGGGTTTTAGACGGGCATAACACGCGTGTTATGACGGGTAAGATATTGGTTTCTTTATATAAGTGATTTTTTGTTAAAGGAATTTTAACGGGTATAACACGGGGCACGGGAAAGCCAGCGCGAGCAGGTGATCCGAGGGAAGCGGACATTTGCATTGGCCGAGATCACGTTCAGCCGAAACTAATAATACTGAGTTTTGGCTTAATTTGCGCGTGTACCTATTTATCACCTGCGGGCGAGCAGGAACATCTTATTTGTGTAGTAATGGATCGCTGTTGTGCCCCAGACGTAGGTGGTTTTCCAAGGGCCATCGAAAATTCCTCCAAGAGGAGATGAATTGAATGACACGTTTAACCCTATCGACAATTAGCAATGCCCTGCCAGACTGGATCGGCTATATCTTTGATTTCAACGCGCCACCCGTTGTTGCCACGCGCACGGCGACGAATTTCACTTTCAGTCACGCCGCTACCGATTCATTCCCCGGCTACAAGGTTATCGTTACCGGAACGGCTTTCACCTATCTGAACGGTGAACCCACAGGCGGAAATATCACCAGAGTCGTGGTGACCAATGCAGTTAATCAGCCCATTATGGTGCTGGATACTTTTACCGCAAATACTTTGGCAAGTGATTTGGCGCAATTCGCTACTGATATTTTTGGCTGGAGCGATCCGTATGGCGGCGGTCAAGGCTCAAGCGGTTACAGGGTTTGGAGCCGCGTTCTATCTGGCAATGATCTGATCGTGGGAACGGCTGGCGACGACGAGGTTCACCAAGGCGTGAATGGCGGAAACGATACTTACAACATGAATGCTGGAAATGATTGGATCGTTGGGGGCATTGGAAGCGATACCATCAATGGTGGCGATGGGTCTGATGGAATTACTTTCTACAACTCAAGTTACAGCACTGGAGATAGCGCGTTTCGTGGAATCTCTGTGAATATGGTAACCGGCAAGTTGATAGACTGTTGGGGATATACGGATACCTTCACTGGAATTGAAAAGATCGAAGGGTCTCGTTTCAATGATGTGATATTGGGTTCTGCGGGTGATGAAAAATTTTGGGGCTTCCGCGGAGCCGATACCTTCTATGGCGGCGGAGGCAATGATTTTGTGTATTATCGCGATGATGCGCGATATGGCGGGTTGCGGGGAATTATTGCCAACCTTGAAACCTCGGTCGTCGGCACCACGATCAACGGCACCATTCGCGATGGGTTTGGCCAGATTGACCGCATTGTGAACATTCACGGCGTCGTTGGCACCCGGTATAATGATATCTTCCTTGGGTCGCGCGAAGCAGATTATTTTTCTGGCGGCGAAGGCATTGATTTATATAATGGAAAGGGCGGCAACGACTACATTGATTTTGATGCGCGCTTTGGTGATCAGACGCAAGTCGGAGTTGTGGTCAACCTGAAACTGGCAGCTAACCAGATTACTAATGATGGCTATGGCAATATCGAGACCGCCATTTCGATCGAGCATATCTTAGGCTCTGCCTTTAATGATCGTATCACCATGACTTTGGGCAATGATACTGTATCGGGCTATGATGGCCGCGACACCTTGTCGGGGGGTGGCGGGTCGGATCATTTTGAATGGAAGTATGCGAGTGAATTTGTCACCATTGATGCTATCACTGATTTTGCGGCTACCGGAGTGGCGACAAATATCGACAAGCTGGGCTTTGACGTATCAAGCTTTGTCGGCATGACCACAACCTTGCGTTTGGTGAACGGCACGGCAGCGACAATTGCGGCGGGGCAATTCGTTTATAACACCATCAATGATACACTTTATTGGGACAGTGACGGCACCGGAATTGCCGCGAAAGTGGCGGTCGTACAACTGTTGGGCGTAAATGCCTTGTCAGCCGTCAACTTTGATCTGTTCTAGATAGATCGAAGCGGAACGTGGGTGGCCCTGCATGAAAGAATGCAGGGCCACCCGCCGTATCTAACGGTCGTGATGAAGCATTACTTGCAGTTGCTTACGCTTGGTTTTACCGCAAATAACGTTGAACGATTTTCGATATGCTAAAAAGAAAGGTGCGCCATCAAAGCGCACCCTACTTAAGCGATGACAGCCCAGGTGGGCTGAAAGAGCGGGCGGTTAGAAGTCGGTCGGTGCGCCGCCCTCTTGTTTGCGTTTGGCGACAAAGCGGCGCAGGTCTTCGCGGTGGTCTTCGTTCATTGGCGGCGCTTCGAATTCTTCGAGAATCTGTTTGTAAATGCGGTGGGCGCGTTCGACCGTCCAGACCGAGCCATCTTGCTGCCATGCCTCGTAATTGCGCCAATCCGACACGAAGGGCGCGTAAAAGGCGGTGGAATAGCGATCCTGGGTGTGTTGGCAGCCAAAATAGTGGCCCCCTGCCCCGACTTCGCGGATGGCATCAAGGGCGATATCATCCTCGGTGGTGGCAAAGGTGGCTTCTTCGAAATAACGCTGAATCATCTGCAGGACTTCGCAATCCATGATGAATTTTTCGGGCGAGGCGATCAGGCCGCCCTCTAGCCAACCGGCGGCGTGGTAGACCATGTTAGTGCGGCTTTGCACGGCGGCCCAGAGCGAGTTGGAAGTTTCCCACATCGCCTGTCCGTCGGGCACGTTGGCGGCGCAAACGCCCGAGGAGCGCAGCGGCAGTTTGTAAAAGCGGGCCAATTGGCCGGTCATCTGAGTGGCGCGCATGTATTCGGGGGTGCCAAAAGCGGGCGCGCCGGATTTCATGTCGACGTTCGAGGTAAAGGTGCCGATGGCAACCGGGCAACCGGGGTTGATGAATTGCAAAAGCGCGATGGCGGCGAGGCCCTCGGCGAGACTAAGGGCCACGGCACCGGCCATGGTGACGGGGGCCATGGCACCGGCCAGGGTAAAGGGGGTGACGATCACGGGTTGGCCACGTTTGGCCAGACGCATCGCGCCATCAAGCATCGGGTAATCATGTTTCAGCGGCGAGACCGAGTTGATGTTGGTATACATCCGGGGTTTGGCGTCGAACTCGGCATGGCTTAGGCCAGCGGCAAGGCGGGTCATTTCCATGACATCTTCCACCCGTTCCGCGCCCAGCGAATAGGCGTGAACCACCTTGTCGGTGAGTGTCAGCTTTTCATAAAGGCAATCGAGGTGGCGCACAGCGGGGTGGATATCAATCGGTTCCACCGGATAGCCGCCCGCGACGTGGATGCAGTTGAAATACTGCGTCAGTTTCATGAATTCCTTGAAGGTTTCAAAGTCGCCGGACCGCTTGCCCCGCTCCATATCCCAGGCGTTTGGCGGCGACGAGACGTTGACGAAAACCATGTGCTTGCCGCCCATGATGATCTCGCGGTCAGGGTTGCGCGGGGTGATGGTAAAGCTTTCGGGGACGGTTTTCAGCATGTCCATCACGAAGGATTCGTCCATCTTGACGTTGGTGCCTTCGACCTTGCAGCCCGCCTTTTTCAGGTAAGTGACGGCGTCAGGGTTCAGAAATTCGATGCCGATTTCGGAAAGGATACGCATGGCGCCGCGGTGGATGGCCATGACGCCATCCATGTCGATAGGTTCGGTGGGGCGGTCAGGGTTGACGGGAATGCGCCACGGCATCTGGTCGATGACAGAAGTGCCCGCGCGTTGTTTGTTGCCCGCGCGGCCGCCAGCACGTTTGCGAATGCGGCTGTTATCTTCGGTCATGGCATATCCCCTGTGATCGTCGCCGCGATGCGGCCCCGTAGGGGTGAAGATGACGGAAAGCGGCGGGAAATGGGAACCGTGTTTGCGACGTGAAAGCGTCGTTTTTGGTGCGCAGACGGATTTAGGCCGGGATTTGGCGGTCGATCCATGCGCCCAGCGCGCCGATATCAGGTAGCACGGTGTCGGCGTGGGGGGCAAGTTCGGCGGCGGTGGCAATGCCCGTCAGCACAGCGACCGTGCGCATTCCGGCGGCGCGGCCTGCGTCAAGATCATGGCGGCTATCGCCGACCATGACGATGCGGGCCGGGTTCAGGCCGGTTTGCGCGGCAAAGGCAAGCAATTGGCCGGGGGCGGGTTTGCCGCCATAGCCGCTGTCAAAACCGGCGATGAAGTCGAACAACTGCTCGACCCCGACATTGGCAAGGTGGGCGCGGGCGGGGCCTTCGCTATCGTTGGTGGCGACGCCAAGACGCAGGCCACGGGCGCGCAGGTTGGCAAGCAGGGGGGCAAGGGGCACGGCTTCGGCCATCGGTGCCGCCGTGGCGAGGGTATTCATCCGGGCAGTCAGGGTATCGTGGTTCTGGCCCGGCAAATGCGGCAGCAACAGGCCGGCAATTTCATGGGTGGTGGCCGCGATTACCGGGCTGTCGGGGGTGAAATCGCCGGTGGAAAGCGAGTAGCCCAAAGTCTTGGCCATGGCGGCCTGATGGGCTGCGTCGCGGCCCAGCTCGGCCAACAAGCGGGCAGACCAGCCACCCCAGCTGCGGCGGAAATCAAACAGGGTGCCGTCTTTGTCGAAGATCACGCCGTCAATCATTGGAAGTCCTGCGTTAAGATATCAAGGAAATAGGGTGGCCGCGCCGGATTTACACCTGCGTCTTAGGTCCAATGCGTTGCCTCACCGCCGGGCAACCACGCGCGCGCCTGCAATGGCGCATCGTATTTCAGGCCGGTCGCATCGCAGAATTCAATGACCCAAGCATCATCCATCAGCAAGAAATCAAGGACGGATGCAAGAAACTCTGGCCGCGTCGCCCCTTCGGCCAAATCACCGACCGAGGCCCCGGTCGCGCCCAGGAATACCGGCAGCAGCTCTTCGTTGCCCGCAAGCCACCCAAGGGCCTGAATACCCAGCGTTTCAGCGGTTTCTTGCCGAGACATGCAGTTATCCCCAGATTTATCGGCCGATTTCCGTATCGTTTCCCCCGAAACATTAATCTCCGGAAAGGAATTCTTAACCAAATCAGCGGCAGACTGACGGACAAGGCTTCCAAGGTAAAGCAGGTAATCGGGGCCATGGTTGGCAAAATTCTCATCGTAGACGACGTTGCGACGAATCGCATCGTCTTTAAGGTCAAGCTAGGGGCGGCGTGCTATCAGCCGCTTATGGCGGCCGATGGAGAAAGCTGTCTGCATCTGGCGCAACAAGAAGCACCTGACCTGATCTTGCTGGACCTGATGCTGCCCGACATATCGGGGATCGAGGTGCTGGGGCGGTTGCGCGCAGACCCGATGACGCGGGATATTCCGGTGGTGATGTTTTCCGCCAGCCCGACCCCGGAAGACCGTTTGGCGGCATTGCAGGCAGGTGCGGATGATTTCCTGACCAAGCCGATTGATGATGCAACCTTGATGGCGCGATTGCGCAACCTGTTGCGGGCGCGCGAGGCGGTGACGGAACTTGGCCAACACGATGCGCCGATGTACGCGTTGGGACTGGCCGAAGCGCGGGCGGAATTTGAAGGGCCGGGCATTGTGGCGCTGGTGGCGGATCGGGCGGAAACGGCGCTGGCATGGCGGCGCGGACTGGCGGCGGTGCTGTCTGACCGGCTTGTGGTCTTGTCACGCGAAGAAGCCCTGGCGGAAGGTGCTGCGGGCACAGGCGACGGGCCGGACGTGTTTGTGATCGACGCCGATCTTGGCGGCAGCGGCGGCGGCTTGCGCCTGATGTCTGAATTGCGCAGCCGTGCGGTAACCCGCCATGCCGCGATTTGCATCGTGCGGCGCGAGGATGCGGTGGAAACTGCGGCGATGGCCTATGATCTGGGGGCGAATGATCTGGTCAGTGCCGGGGTAGACCTGCGGGAAATGGCGGTCAGGTTGCGCGGTTTGATGCGGCGCAAGCACAATGCAGACCGGATGCGCGCCTCGGTTCACGATGGCCTGCGGCTGGCGTTGATCGACCCGTTGACCGGGCTTTACAACCGCCGCTATGCGCTGCCTGCCTTGGCGGCGATTTCTGAACGGTCAGCGGAAACCGACAGCGGATTTGCGGTGATGGTGATTGATCTGGACCGTTTCAAGGCGGTGAATGACCGCTATGGCCATGCGGCCGGCGATGCCGTGTTGGTGGAAGTGGCGCGGCGTTTGTCGGAAAATCTGCGCAGCGGGGATTTGTTGGCACGGATCGGCGGCGAAGAATTTCTGGTGGCGTTGCCAGCCTCGGGTCTGCCACAGGCGCAGGCCACCGCCGAGCGGTTGTGCGAAGTGGTGCAGGAACGCCCGATTGCCCTGCCGGGTGGTGGCAGCCTGTCGGTGACCGTGTCGATCGGGCTGGCGATCAGTGAACAGCAGTGGCCCTTGCAGGCGGAATCTGTGGCCGAAGTGGTGGATCGGGCCGACCATGCGCTGTTGGTGGCCAAAGCCAATGGCCGCAACAAAGTGACGATCAGCCGCACCGCCGCCTGAGGTGGTGATCTGCGGGATTTAGGGTTTGGGCGGGGCGCGCTTGGTCAGGCTTTGTTCCAGACGGTCGGCAAAGCCACGGCGGGCCTCGGGGGTCATGGCGGCGATGTGATCGGCAATCAGCGCTTGGCCGATGGCAAGTTGGTCGGCCATGCGGCCCTGCTGGCGTTCCAGTGCTGTGGTCAAGGCGGCGGGATCAAACGGATCGGCGCGCAAAGCCCCCAGCACGGCGGCGAAATCTTCGCGCATCGCGTTGCGGTTGGCGCGCATATCGGGGACGCGCTGAAAGAAAGCCCCGCGCAGGGCGGCACGATCTTCGCGGCTAAGGGCCTCGGAAAACGGGCCAAAGCCAAGGTCGCGCACCATGCTGCTGTGATGATCACGGCCGCCCTTTAGCACAGCGCCGCCAACAATACCCGCAACCGCAAGGTTCAATGCCAGCGAAACGCCAAGGGCCACGCGCAGCCATTTGGTGGATTTTTGTTTAGGATCAGTTGGTTGCGAAGTGTCGGCCATGGGTTAGCCCTCTGTCAGAAAGGTGTCAAAGCTGGGGATCAGGTCAACCGTTTCCAGCGGGGTTTCTTGCCAAAGCAGGTTGGTCAGCGGCGCGGGTTGGGCAAAGCCTACGAACAGGCCGGCAAGGGCGGCGGTGCCAAGACCTGTCACCGCAAGCCTGCCGCCCAAGGCGTCGGTCAACCGGGCCCAAAGACCCGGACGGCGCGGGGGTTGGCGCACGAAGGCAAAGGCGGCGGGTTGATTGGCCAAGGCGTCATCCATTACCCGCGCCAACAGGGCGGTGGGGGCATCGCGGTTCGCCTGCTGTGCGGCGGTGAGAAGATCGTCAAGATCGGGGGCGTTCATGTCAGACCTCATCCTCATATCCCAGTTCCGCGCGTTGGCCCGACAGCAAGGCAGCCAGGTTGCGTTTTCCCCGTGCGGTCAGGCTTTCGACGGCTTCGACGTTAATGTCCATCACCGCCGCGATCTCGGGGTTGGGAAGCCCTTCGATATGGCGCAGCACCACCGCTTGGCGTTGCCGTTCGGGTAGTTGCCCAAGCGCGGATTCCAGTGCGGCCATGCGGTCGGCGGCGATTAGGGCGGATTCCACGCCGGGGGTGGTGTCGGCAATGTCAGGTGTATCGTCAATCGGGGCGGTGGCGCGGCGGCGGCGGGCGCGCAAACGGTCGGTGCAAAGGTTGGTTGCGACCCGGTAAAGCCAGGTGGTAACCCGTGCTTCGTCGCGCCGCCAGTCGGGGGCAATGCGCCATAGCCGCAGCATGGCTTCCTGGGCCACATCTTCGGCCTCGGCCCGATCCCCTGCCAACAGGCGCGTGGCGTAGCCCAACACCCGGGGCGTCAGGCGCAGCGTCAAGGCACGCGCAGCAGCGCGGTCTCCATTGGCATAGAGCGCGAGCAGCGCCTCGTCGGAGGCATCGGTGAGGGCATCAAGAGCCATGTCCATCGTGCCTTTGGCTTAGCGGGAAAGCGGGGCGGCGGCAATCGCCCTGCCCGACGGGTGCCGGGCAGGGCGAGGTTTGGATCAGTTGTCGTCGCCGTCCATCATGCCTTGGCCCATACCCTGGCCCATGCCCATGCCGCCATGTTTGCCCATGCGGCTTTGCATCATCGCCTGAGCGGCCTCGATTTCGGCCTTGGAGATCGCGCCGTCGCCGTCGGTATCCAAGCGGTCAAGCATCGGCATCTGCGACGGGCCAGCGGCCATTTCGGCGGCGGTCAGCAGGCCATCGCCATCGGCATCCATGCGTTCGATCATGCGGGCAGCGCGGGTGTCGGCACGGGTTTGCATCTGGGCCATTTGCATCGCGGCCAGTTCTTCGGCGGAAAGTTTGCCGTCGTTATTGGCATCGGCGGCGGTGACCATGGCCAAGCGATGAGCGGTCATTTCGGCCTTGGTGATTTTGCCGTCTTTGTCGGCGTCGATGGCATCAAAGTTTTCCAGCAGCATGCCGCCCGGACCCATTTGGCCCCCCATTTGGCCCTGCATGTGCCCGCCCATATGGCCATCCATTTTGCCCCCCATGCGGTCGGCAAAGGCTGCCGTGGTCAGCGCTGCGGCGGAAATGGCGGCAACGGCGACTGCGGTCAGGATTGATTTCTTTTGCATTCTATTGCTCCGGGGTTGTGCAGGCGGCGATGTCTTTGCCTGCTTCATGATCCTCTAACGGCGGGGCGTCCGGGTTCCGTCGCAAGATTTTTCAAGTTTCCTGGATGCAGGTTTGCGACATCGCGCCGCAAGGGGGTGCTGACCTCTCTACATTGCGCATGATTGGCCCTATGGTGCGGGGTTCGGGCGCTGCCCAATCCCTTGAACCGTGAGATGCAGATGACCGACCTGACCCAGACCGTTGAAGAAGAACGCCCGCTTGGCCCGGCGATGCGGCGGGGTTGGCAGCGACGTTGCCCAAATTGCGGCTCTGGCCCGTTGCTGCGCGGCTATCTGAAAGTGCGCGACACCTGCCCGGTTTGCGGCGAGGCGCTGCACCATCAGCGCGCCGATGATGGGCCTGCCTATATGACGATTTTGATTGTGGGGCATGTGATGGCACCGACAATCCTGTGGGCGTTCACCAAATATCGCCCCGATCCGATGGTGCTGTTTTCGATCTTTTCGGTGGGAACGGTGGCGCTATCGCTGTTCTTGTTGCCCCGGATGAAGGGGGTTCTGGTGGCCATTCAATGGGCCAAGCGGATGCATGGGTTTGGTGGGCGTGGCTGAAGGCCCGCCGATAAGAGCGGCGTCGACCATCATCTTGTCGCGGGTTGGGGCGGCGGGGCCAGAGGTGCTGATGGGCCAACGCGGCCATGCAGCGGCGTTCATGCCCGCCAAGTTCGTGTTTCCCGGCGGAGCGGTGGATGCGGGTGATGCCGATGTAACTTTGGCAAGCCCCCTGCCCGCCTTGTGCGCCACGCGGCTGCAGGCCGAGGGGCCCGCGCCGCAGGTATTGGCCGCCGCCGCGATAAGGGAATTGTTCGAGGAAACCGGGCTGGCGTTGGGGGTTTCGGGCGCATGGACGCCCCCCGAGGGCTGGCATGACTTTGCCGCGCGGGGCCTGTGTCCGGCGGCGTCGGGGTTGCAATTTGTGTTTCGCGCCATCACGCCGCCGGGTCGGACACGGCGGTTTGATGCGCGGTTCTTTTTGGCGGATGCGGCGGATGTGGCGGGCGATGTCGAAGACTTTTCGGCGGCATCTGATGAGTTGTCACATTTACATTGGATCGCACTGACCGAAGTGCGCAGCCTGGATCTGCCGTTTATCACCGAAGTGGTTTTGGCCGAAGTAAGCCGATTACTGCGCGACGGGCCGGACCCTGCGGGGGTGCCGTTCTTTGATAACTCGGGGTCGGTGCCGACGTTTCGCCGGCTACGCTAAGGCGGATTGCGTTTGATGGGAATCAGAATTCACCCCAAGAGATGGGCGAATTCTGATGTGCTTGAACCCAATAAAACACAATCCGCTTTGGCGGATCGCGTTGGTTCGCAATTCGCTAAAGCGCCACGATCATCACGATCGAGGCCGCCAAAAGCGCCATGCCACCGATCTCACGCCCGGAGGGGCGTTCACGGAAGAACAGGGTTGAGACGAGGATCGAAAAGATCAGCTCGATCTGACCGACGCTGCGCACATAGGCGGCATTTTGCAGCGCAAATGCGGTGAACCAGCCCAGAGAGCCAAGCACCCCGGTGACCCCGACGGGCAGCGTATCGCGCCACGCGGTCAGGACTTTGGTCACCTCGCCGGGTTCGCGCAGGCGTAACCACAGGCTCATTGCGATGGTCTGCGCGGCAGTGACGCAGGCGAGCGACAGGGTGGCGCGAAACAAGGCGTCATCGTTGGCGATGGCCAGTGTGGCCCCGCGATAGCCGATGGCCGAGATGCCAAAGAATGCCCCCGCCAGCAGGCCGAGGCCCATGGCGCGGTTGAAAAACCCCGCCTGCCCCCAGCCCTGCGGCGGGCGCGACATCATCAGAACCCCGGCAAGGCCAATCAGGATGGCGACAAGGCCCATGCCGCTGACAGCCTCGCCCAGAAACAGCAGCGAAAAGCCTGCAACCTGAATGGTTTCGGTTTTGGTAAAGGCGATGCCCACGGCAAAGCTGCGTTCGGAAAACAGCGCAACCGTGCAAAAGGTGGCGATGATCTGACCCAGGCCCCCGGCGACGACGTAGCCCCAAAAGGCGGGCGTCAACGCCGGGAAATCATAGCCGCGCAAGGTAAGCAGGGTGATGGCCCCGATGGTGGCCAGCGGGAAGGCGAACAGGAACCGCGAAAACGTCGCCCCTCCGGTGGTGAGGCCCAGGCCCTTCAGGCGTTTTTGCAGCGTGAAACGCAGGGTTTGCACGGCGGCGGCAAGGATGGTGACGATGACCCAGATTTCCATGCCGGGTTAGTGGCACGCGCCGGGGGGGACGGCAAGGTTACTTGAACGGCCAAAGCGGATGCGGAACCGGGTCTTTGGCGCGCAAAAAGTGTTTGCGAAAGATCTCGGCGTAGTTGCGGTAAAGGTAGGCGTCATTGCGGCGCTGGTAGTGGTCTTTGTTGGCGGCATAAAGCGCGGGCAATTTATACCAAGCCGTGGTCGGGTGCATGTGGTGGACGACATGCAGGTTGTTGTTCAAAAACAGCAGCGCAAGCGGGCCACGGTCTTCGACAATCACGGTGCGGGCGCGGGCAGTGATATGGGCGCGGTGTTCAAGGAAAGTGCGGATTTTCAGCAGGCCATAGCCAAGATAGGCGGCAATGACATAGGCCCAAAGTGGCATGGTGGCCATGGTCAGCAGCCATGCCGCAACAAGGGCCACCCCCACGCCATGCAACAGCCAGGCATTGCGGATGCTGGTATCGCCCGCGCGGATCGCCTTGAGATCGGCCTTGCCAAACGACCAGGTCGAGATGGCGGGGCCAAACACGATACGGCCCAGCAAGGTATTGTTGATCCGCAACATGCGCTGAGTGCGGCTTGGCAGCGCGTGCCACACCGCCGGGTCAAGGTAGTTCGCCTCGGGGTCATCATAGGGATCGGTCAGGATCGGGTCATTGTGGTGGGCAAGGTGGGTATCGCGAAACCGCAGGTAGGGCACAAACAGGGTGATACCGGGAAACACCAGCGCGTCGTTCAGGGTTTGGTTGGCAAAGGGGTGGCCGTGCAGAACCTCGTGTTGCAGGGAAGAAAACTGGGCCACGGCAAGGGTGGCAAGGATAATGCCGAGGCTGGGCGAAAGCGCGTAGGCAGAGGTGGTTGCAATTGCAAGCGTCGCGTAGGTCACCAGAAAGACCAGCAAGGTTGGCCATTCGATGACAGTATTTTGCAGACGCATGTCAGATCCTTTGCGATGTTCACAGGGTAGTGAATAGCACTTGCCATACGCCGGGGGAATTCGGAAGATACGCAACGAAAAGTCAACTTTGGTGATTTTTATCTGCAAGAGGGCGATATGATCGACAAACGCGACCGCGCGACGATGTTTCGCGCCCGATTGGCCGAGGCAATGGCGGAACGGCGGATCAGCCAAAGTGCCCTTGCGCGGTTGGTGGGGGTGGATCGATCCACCATCAGCCAGCTGTTGGCGGGGGAAACCCGGCTGCCGAATGCGCAACTGGCGGCGGATTGTGCCGAGGGGTTGGGGATCAGCGCCGATTGGCTGCTGGGGCTTTCGGGGCGGCCCGAACCGCTGGCGGATTTGCTGGCGACATCGCTAAGCATCACCGAAGCGCCGCGGGCATTGTTTGACGAGAAGATTTACGGCTGGCACCGCGAGGCGGCGGGCTACAAGATCCGGCATGTTCCGGCGACGCTGCCCGATATGCTGAAGACGCGGGCGATGGCGGAATGGGAGTATCGGCCGCAACTGGGGCGCACGGCGGAACAGGCGATTGGCGCGTTCGAGGATCAACTGGAATGGCTGCGCGGCGCGCGCTCGGACTATGAGATTGCGCTGCCGCTGCACGAGCTTGCGGCCTTTGCCGGGGCGACGGGGTATTATGCGGGGCTGCCTGCCGAGGTGCGGCTAGAACAGATTGACCTGTTGCTGGCGCTGACCGATCAGTTCTACCCCAGTTTGCGGATTTATCTGTTCGATGCGCGCCGGGTATTTTCGGCCCCGGTGACGGTGTTCGGGCCGCTGTTGGCGGTGGTGTATCTGGGGCGGCACTACATTGCGTTCCGCGATTCCGCGCGGGTGGCATCGGTGACCCAGCACTTTGACTGGCTGGTGCGCGAGGCGGCGGTGGGGGCGCGCGAGGTGGCCGACCATTTGCGCAGCCTGCGGTCGGTAATTGGTTAGGCTGGTGATCGGATAGGTTAGCGGGGCAGCGGTGGCGCTGTTGCCCGGCCACATGCAGATCGCGCCGGGGGGCATCAAAAGTTGCGCAGCTTTGCCAGATTATAGCCGTTCCATTCAAGGATTTCGCGGGCGGCGGCCAGACGGTCGGCGGGCAATCTGCCATCGCGGTTCAGGATGAAACCAAAATCGCCCGACGGCGTGCCTATCACCATGGTGCGGTAATCGACATCCACCCAGACCACCCACCATTCCTGACCGATGCCCGCCGGATCAGCGCCGCTAAGCACCATCCGCCCCGCCTCGATGAACGACACCACGCCGGTATAGGCGACCGCTTCGCCCGAGAGGCACAGGTTGGCTTGCAGCGCGACCCGGTCGCCCTGAGGGGCAAAGCGGGCGGTTCCGGCGTGACAACCGCCTGCGTTGGACGGGGCGAAAGCCGCAACCTGAACCCAATCGCCAAACATCCGATCGCGTTCAAAAACCGCATTGGAATAAAGGCTTAGGCCTGCATCGCGAAAGCTTAGGCGGGTGGGGGCGGGTTTGGCGCAGGCGGCCAGAACCATCAGCAAAACAAATATCAGTCTATGCACAATGTCACCACAAACCCATCATCCTGAAGAATTTCATTACAGCCGATCAACGGCGAGAAGGGTGCGCAACTGTGCGAGCGTGCAAGGCAGGCACCTTCACAATCGCTTTCCTTGCGGCACTGTTTGCCCCCGTCGCGGGTGGGGCGGACGCAGGTTTTGGTGCTGGAATCGCCGACCGACGCATAACGGCCACCTTTGCGTTCGCAGGCAAGCTGTGTTGCGGATTTGACAACCGGGGGGGCGATCACCGGGGCGGGAACGTCAGTTTGGGGGGGGTCGGCGGTTTTTGCGGGCTGGCCGGGAAGCGGCGGTTTCGCGGGCGTTTGGCTGGCGGGTTGGTTGGCAGGTTGGCTGGGGCGGGGCTTGGGTTTGGGGCCGGTTGCGGCGGGCGCTGCGGGGTTTGCTGCCGCCGATGTGCCACCATCAAGAGCGGTTACGGTGATGGCGTCGCCGGTGATGGCCCCGGTTGCCGCAGCCGCCTTTGGGCCCGCCGGTTTGCCCGGCAAGGCAAGCTGACAGGCGGCCAAAGACAACAGGGCAAGGATCATCAGCAAACGACGCATCGGCATACTCGCGGGCCACGGGAAACGGTTTCGCGGTCAGATGGCCTTAACCGGGATGCAAGCGCAAGGTCTATCAGTAGGGCGCGGGGTAGCTGCGATGGATACTGGCGATTTCCGCCAACACCTCGGGCGAAAGGGTCAGGGCGGCGGCACCGATATTGGTGCGCAACTGGGCAAGCGTGGTGGCACCGATGATCGGGATGGTGGGGGCCGGGCGCGTGCGGCAAAACGCCAGCGCCATCTGGCACGGGTCTAGCCCATGACGCGCGGCAAGACCAAGATAGGCGGCGACGGCGGGAAACACCTCGGGGGTGATGCGACCACCCAAACCGGGGGTGCGGCTGCGGCGGCTGCCATCGGGGGTGACATCGCCCGCATATTTGCCCGACAGCAACCCGCAGGCGAGCGGTGAAAACGCCAGCAGCGGCAGGTTTTCCATGGCCGAAAGCTCGGCCCAATCACTGTCGAACTGGCGACATAGCAGGGAATATTCGTTTTGAATGGTGGCTATGCGCGGCAGGCCATGTTGATCGGCAAGCCGCAGCCATTGCGCCGCCCCCCAGACGCTTTCGTTCGACAGGCCCAGCGCGCGGATTTTGCCCGATGCCACCAGATCGGCGGCGGTGGCAAGCACATCGTGCATATGGGCAAGGGTTTCGTCGCGGTTGGTGGGCGGTTGAAAGTTCCAGATTTGGCGAAAGTGATACGAGCCGCGGTTGGACCAGTGCAGTTGGTAAAGGTCGATATAGTCGGTTTGCAGCCGTTTAAGCGAGGCATCGACGCCCGCGCGCAGGCTGGCCCCGGTAATCGGCGCACCGCCGCGCACCGCCTTTTGGCCCTCGCCCGAGATTTTGGTGGCAAGGATGACGCGGTCGCGCGGGTTGTGGGCAAACCAATTGCCGATGATGGTTTCGGTGTCGCCAATGGTTTCAGCCGAGACCGGATTGGTGGGATACATTTCCGCCGTATCCCAGAAATTGACCCCATGATCGAGCGCCAGGGCAATCTGGTCATGCGCCTGACTTTGGCTGTTTTGGGTGCCCCAGGTCATGGTGCCAAGGCAGTATTCGGAAACCATCATCTTGGTTTGGCCAAGGGGAATTTGTTGCATTGCTGCCTCCTGCGTTAGGGTCAGAACCTAGCGAAAGGGTGAGGGATGGCAAGGGCGGGGTTGAGAACATTAGCGGAACATGGCAGGATTGCGCATGGCTTTGCAATTGCTTGATCCCGAAGGGCGCAAACCCCGTCCGATGCAGACACTGGTGGGTGATCTGTCGATCGCGCGTGGCCGGGTGCATGAGTTTTGCGGCCCGGCGCGGCGGGTTCTGGCGGCGATGCTGATGGGGCAAACGCAGGGGCCGGTGATCTGGATCAGCCCCGGCTGGCAGGCGGAACGGTTGTTCCCCGATGGTTTGCGCGACTTTGCCGAGCCTGGCCGGGTGATCTTTGCCCAAGCGCGCCGCCCCGAAGAATTGCTGTGGGCGATGGAAGAGGCGCTGCGGTCTGGGGCGGCGCCTTTGGTGGTGGCGGATGTGCTAAGCCCGCCGGGGTTGACGCCGGTACGGCGTTTGCAACTGGCAACGGAAAGTGGGGCGGAAGCCGCGCGGTTGGCCCGCCGGCCCGCGCCCCTGGGGGTTATGCTGACACCGGGGGATGGCGGGGCCGCAGGGGTGGAAAGCCGCTGGTCGCTGACCCCTGCCCCCTCGGTGGGTCCGGGCCTTGCCAGCGAAGCCCCCGCCGTGGGGTGGCAATTGCATTGCTTGCGCGCGCGGATGGCCCCGCCTGCAAGCTGGGTGCTGCGGCGTGAGGGGCGCGGGCCGGTGGCGGTGGCCCCCTTGGTCACCTGAAATTGATCTGAGCGATATTGCCCGCCCGTGTTAGGCTTTGCCCCGGAGGTGGTTTCCCATGCAGCCCAATCGTTTACCCAAGCACCCCAATCTGATGATGGCCATGCTGTTGACCGCAGTTCTTGCGCAGGGTGCAAGCCCGGCACACGCGGCCCCCTCACTCTATGCGCTGGAACCCGAAGCCTCTATCGTGGGGTTTGAGACCGATTTTGGCCCTGACCACATTACCGGGCAAATGCCGATTACCCGCGCCGATCTGACCCTGGATTTCAACAACGTGGCTGGCAGCAAGATCGCGGTGACGCTGGATGCCAGCAGCGCCAAAGCCAGCTTTCCCTTTGCCGCCCAGGCGATGAAGGGGCCAAAGGTGCTGGATACCGGCGCGCACCCCGAGATTACCTTCAAAAGCACCTCGGTGAAAAAGCAAGGCGCGGGCGCGCGGGTTGCGGGCAATCTGACCATTCGCGGGGTGACGCGACCGATGGTTCTGACGGCGCAGATCTGGCGGCAGCAAGGTGCAGCAGAGAATGACCTGACGCACCTTACCATTCGTCTGACCGGGACCGTGCATCGGGCCGATTTTGGTGCAACCGGATGGTCTGACATGGTCAGCGATGAGGTGCGGCTGGATATTCTGGCCCGCATCGCACAGGTCAATTAGGCTATGGCGTGGCGCAACTCTGCGGCAGAGTTTGGTCTGGTCAGCCGGGTGCTGCACTGGGGGATGGCGCTGGGGATAATGGCCATGCTGGCCTTGGGAACCACGATTGCCGATATGGAACCGGGGCTTGCCAACCTGTGGCTCTACGGGCTGCACAAAAGCATGGGTTTGGTGCTGTTGGCGCTGGTGGTGGCACGATTGATCTGGCACCGGATCAGCCCGCCCCCTGCCCCGATCGGCGGCGGCATCGCTGCGGTATTGGCGCAGGCGGCGCATGCCACACTATATGTGCTGATGCTGGCCATACCGCTGGCGGGGTGGGTGGCCAGTTCCGCGACGGGCATTGACGTGATGCTGTTTGACCGCTGGGTAGTGCCGCCGATTGCGCCGGTATCAGAGGCGTGGGAACGCTGGGGATTTATCGCGCATGGTCTGTTGACCAAGGCGTTATTTGCCTTGGTTGTCGTGCATGCTTTGGCCGCGTTAAAGCGTGCATGGACGGGTGACGGCACCTTACGGCGGATGATCTTTGGCAGGACCAAAGGCTAAAACCGGTCTGCGAATAGGCAAAAGCCGCATAGCGAAGGGTATTGCCTGCGCCCAAAGCAATCAGGTTTGAGCGGACGCCGAAAGCCGAAGACACCAAACCGCCGATCATGGCTTTACCTTGGGCGCGAAACAGCGGCAGTCTGGCGCGGTTGCCAAGCCGAGGTTTCATGCGCCTGTTAATCTCATTCGCCGCGTTGTTCTTATCAGTTGTGCTGTTGCAACTGGGATCTGGCGGGGTGGGGCCGCTGGATGCGATATCGGGGGCAACGCTTGACTTTTCGAAGGCCGAGATCGGGCTGTTGGGGTCGGCGCATTTTCTGGGGTTCTTTGTCGGCTGTTGGTGGGCACCACGATTGATGGGCGAGGTGGGTCATTCCCGCGCTTTTGCCGCCTTTACCGCCGCCGGAACCATTGGCATTCTGGCGCATATGTTGATCATCAACCCCTACGCTTGGGCGGTGATGCGGATGGCGTCGGGCCTGTGCGTGGCAGGGTGCTACACCATCATCGAGGCATGGTTGCAGGGGGCAGTCACCAATGAGACCCGGGGCCGTGCCATGGGGGTTTATCGGGTAATCGACATCGCGGGCAGCCTTGGCGCGCAGTTGATGATCGGGATTTTGGAACCGGCATCTTACGTGTCTTACAACCTGCTGGCGCTGCTGTGTTGTGCTGCCATTTTCCCGCTGACGCTGACCAAGGTTGAAGCCCCGGAAACCCCCGAAGCCCCGCGTTTGCGGCCTGCCTCGGCATGGCAACGCTCGCCTCTGGCGGCGGCGGGAGTGGTGGTGTCGGGGATCACCGGGGCGGCGTTTCGCATGGTGGGGCCGGTTTATGGACTGGAGGTTGGGCTGCGGGCCGACCAGATCGCGCTGTTTCTGGCGGCCTATGTGGTGGGGGGCGCTTTGGCGCAGATACCGATCGGCTGGTTGGCGGATAAATATGATCGCCGCACAGTGCTGATCGGGCTTTCGGTGGGGGGGATTGTGTCTTGTGCGGCGACCGTTGGGCTGGCCGGGGCGGGCACTTTGGGCATTTTCAGCGCCATCGCGCTGTTTGGCTTTGCCACCTTGCCGATCTATTCGGTATCCACTGCCCATGCCCATGATTTTGCCGACAACCGCGAACGGGTGGAGCTGTCTGCGGCGTTGATGTTTCTGTATGCGGTGGGGGCGATTGCCAGCCCGCTGATTGCCTCGGTGGTGATCGAGTGGTTTGGCCCATCGGCGATGTTCGTGATGATCGCTGTGGCCCATGCGGTGCTGATCGTGTTTGGCATGGCCCGGATGCGGGCGCGGCCAACGCTAAAGGCGCGCACCGCCTATACCTATGAGCCGCGCACCTCGTTTCTGATCGGGCGGTTGCTGCGGCGCGGGCGCGATACCGACTAACGCATGGTCTGGCCCTTGGACGCGGCTTGCGCTAAAGAAAGCGCGACACATCAAGGGGGGCGCGCATGGCACGGATTCTGATCACCTCGGCCATTCCTTATATCAATGGGATCAAGCATTTGGGCAATCTGGTGGGCAGCCAGCTGCCTGCGGATTTGTATGCGCGCTATAACCGGGCGCGGGGGC
>JBAVTI010000135.1:0-6012 GCA_049696055.1 Paracoccaceae bacterium
TCTATCAGCGCTGTTTCGGGGAAGAATTGCCGGAGAGTGCGGCGTCGATGGCGATGAAGTGAGAGACACTCTTATCCCTTCCTTGCGGTCGGTCTTCGCGCAACTTGCACCAGCGAAGACGCCCGTCGGGGCGGATGAGCGGCCAGAAAAGGCTGCGGCATGACCAAACCGACCGACAACCCCGCCGATCCGTTCAAAAAGGCCCTCGCCGAGGCCACCAAGACCATGGCGAACGATCCCGATCTGACGGTGACCTATTCGGTTGATCCGGCGGGGATGACCAAGGAGGGCATGCGCTTGCCGCAGGTCAGCCGTCGGATGACGCGCGACGAGGTGATGCTGGCGCGCGGCACGGCGGACGCGTTTGCGATGAAGATGCGCTATCACAACGAGGCGGTAGCGACGCGCTATGCCCCCACCGGGCCGCTGGCGCGCGAGATTTATGACGCCATGGAAGTGGCGCGTTGCGAGGCTGTTGGCGCGCGGGCGATGCCCGGCACGGCGATCAATATTGACGCCAAGATAGCCAATGAGGCGGATCGCAAAGGTTATTCTTCGATCACCCAAGCCGCCGATGCGCCGCTTTCGGTGGCGGCGGGTTATCTGGTGCGGCATCTGGCGACGGGGCGCGATTTGCCCAAAGGCGCGGCAAACGTGATGAACCTGTGGCGCGGGTTTATCGAGGATCAGGCGGCGGGCACGCTGGAGAACGTTGACCATGTGCTGACCGATCAGGCGGCATTCGCACGCCTTGCGCGCAAGGTAATCTCCGATCTGGGCTATGGCGACCAATTGGGCGACGACCCCGATATGGACGATCCCGACAACGCCGACGATTCAGCCGAGGAAGATCAGGATCAACCCGATTCGGCGGGCGATGAGCAAGATCAGCCCGACGATTCCGAAGCCTCCCCCGAGCAATCGCAGGAAGAACAAGACGACGCGGCGCAGGCGCAGGTCACGATGGACGACTCTGCCGATATGGAGCAGGGCGACGAGGCCGAATTGCCCGAAGGCGAGGCACCGCTAGAGCCGCCACCGCCCGCGCCCTATTCGGACGCCGACCCGAACTATACCGTTTATGACACCACGTTTGACGAAGAAATCAAGGCCGAAGAACTGGCGGAACCGGCCGAATTGGAACGGCTGCGTGCCTATCTGGATCAGCAGTTGGAACCACTGAAGGGGGCTGTTTCGCGGCTTGCCAACAAGTTGCAGCGCCGCCTTCAGGCGCAACAGAATCGCTCTTGGGAGTTTGATCTGGAGGAAGGCACGCTGGATGCGGGCCGTCTGGCGCGCGTGGTGGCCAATCCGACGACACCGCTGTCGTTCAAGCGCGAAAAGGATACCGAATTCCGCGATACCTGCGTGACTTTGCTGATCGACAATTCGGGCTCGATGCGGGGGCGGCCGATCTCGATCGCGGCGATTTGCGCCGATGTTCTGGCGCGGACGCTGGAGCGCTGCGCGGTCAAGGTTGAGATTTTGGGTTTCACGACAAGGGCCTGGAAAGGCGGGCAAAGCCGCGAGAAGTGGCTGGCAAGCGGTCGGGTGCAACAACCGGGGCGGCTGAACGATCTGCGCCACATCATCTACAAAGGCGCCGATGCGCCGTGGCGGCGTAGCCGAAATAACCTTGGCTTGATGATGAAAGAGGGGCTGTTAAAGGAAAACATCGACGGCGAGGCGCTGGAATGGGCGCACCGCCGCATGGTGGCACGGCGCGAGGCCCGCAAGATCCTGATGGTAATCTCGGATGGCGCGCCGGTTGATGACAGCACATTGTCGGTGAACCCGGCGAACTATCTGGAAAAGCATCTGCGCGATGTGATCGCGATGGTAGAGCGCCGCAAACAGGTGGAATTGCTGGCCATCGGCATCGGCCATGACGTAACGCGCTATTACAACCGCGCGGTAACCATCACCGATGTCGAACAGTTGGCGGGGGCGATGACCGAACAGCTTGCCGGGTTGTTCGATTCCGATCCGCGCAAACGGGCGCGCGCTTTGGGCATGCGAAAGGTCGGCTGATGTTCCAAAGCTTTGAGGCGACCTCTGATCCGGCGCATGGGCCTGCCCGCCTTGCCAGCTTGCGGGGGGCGCTTGGCCAAGAGGGGCTTGCCGGTTTCATGGTGCCGCGCGCCGATGCGCATCAGGGCGAATATGTGGCGGCGCGGGACGAGCGGCTGCAATGGCTGACCGGGTTTACCGGGTCTGCCGGGTTTTGCATCGTGCTGCCGTCGGTGGCGGGGGTGTTCATCGACGGGCGCTACCGGGTGCAGATCAAAGGTCAGGTTGATCTGGCTGCGTTCACGCCGGTGCCTTGGCCCGAAGTGAAGCCGGGCGATTGGATCAAGGCGCATTTGGCGGCGGGCGAGGTGGGGTTTGACCCTTGGCTGCACACCGCGGATGAGATTGCCAAACTTGAGACGGCACTGGAAGGAAGCGGCGTAACCCTGCGGCCTTGCAGCAATATTGTGGATCGGATCTGGCCGGATCAACCGCCAGCGCCCTTGGGGCTGGCCTTTGCCCACCCCCTAGCATTGGCAGGTGAGACCAGTGCTGCAAAGCGCGGAAGGCTGGCGGAAACCCTGCGCCTTGCCGGGCAAACGGCGGCGGTGATCACCTTGCCGGACAGCCTGTGCTGGCTGTTGAACATTCGCGGCGCCGACGTGCCACGCAACCCGATCCTGCATGGCTTTGCGGTGTTGCATGACGATGCCCGCGTGACGCTGTTCGCCGATGCTGCCAAGTTTGACGAGACCACCCGTGCGCATCTTGGCCCCCAGGTGACCCTGCGCCCGTTGTCGGCGTTTGTGCCAGCGCTGCATACGCTGCAAGGCCCGGTGCGGGTGGATCGCACCTCGGCCCCCTTGGCGGTCAGTCTGGAATTGGAGGACGCTGGGGTGGATGTGGCATGGGGCGAAGATCCCTGTCGTTTGCCCAAAGCCTGCAAGAACGCCAGCGAAATTGCCGCCACCCGCGAGGCGCATCTGCGCGACGGTGCGGCGATGGTCGAATTTCTGGCATGGCTAAACGATGCCGCACAGAGCGGTGGGTTGACCGAAATTGCCGTGGTGCGTGCCCTCGAAGGCTTTCGCCGCGCCACCAATGTGCTGCATGACCTAAGCTTTGATACCATTTGCGGGTCGGGGCCGAATGGCGCGATCATGCATTATCGGGTCACCGAGGGCAGCAACCGCACGATCCAGCACAACGAATTACTGCTGGTCGACAGCGGCGCGCAATACCAGGACGGCACCACCGACATCACCCGCACCATAGCGATTGGCGACCCCGGCGACGAGGCGCGCGCCTGTTATACCCGCGTGTTGCAGGGGATGATTGCAATATCGCGGGTGCGGTTTCCGCGCGGCCTGGCGGGGCGCGATCTGGATGGATTGGCGCGCTATAACCTTTGGTTGGCGGGAATGGATTTCGACCATGGCACCGGGCATGGTGTTGGCGCGTTCTTGTCGGTGCATGAGGGGCCTCAGCGGCTTTCGCGGCTGTCGGAAGTGCCGCTGGAACCGGGTATGATCCTGTCAAACGAGCCCGGCTATTACCGCGAAGGTGCGTTCGGCATTCGGTTGGAAAACCTGATTGTGGTGCAGGATGCGCCTGCCCTGCCCGGTGGCGATGCCCGCGCGCAATATGGGTTTGAGACGCTGACCTTTGTGCCGTTGGACCGCCGTTTGATTGTGGTCTCGGACCTTTCGCCGGGCGAGCGTGACTGGCTGAACACCTATCACGCGCAGGTGCGCGACAATCTGCGCGACCGGGTAAGTACTGCGACATTGGCATGGCTATTGGCCGCAACTGCGCCACTCGTGATTTGACAGCGGCACCGGGCGCGCTATCGTTCAAGGGTCAGTCAGAGCATAGAGGTGATCCGCATGTCCGGCTCCATCACCATTACCCCTGCCCCCGGTTGTTATGTGATCCGCGCGGGTGACGCCGTAATCGGATCAACCCTGCGCGCGCTTCAGTTGACAGAAGGCAGCTATCCGCCGGTGATCTATGTGCCACGCGGGGATGTGAACATGGCGCTGTTGGCGCGCACGCCCAAGACCTCGTATTGCCCATGGAAAGGCGACTGCAGCTATTTTTCGGTGCAAACCCCGACCGGGCATCTGGAAGACGCGGCGTGGTCTTATGAGGCCCCCAAGCCCGAGATGGCGGCGATTGCAGGTTATGTGGCGTTCTATCCTGACAAGATCAACATAGCGTTGGTCTAAACCGTTTCCGCAGCCACTTTGCGGATACGATCCACCATCGAGCGCACACCGTTCGATCGCTGCGCCGACAAATGCTCGTTCAATCCCAGGCGGCCCAGTTCGGCCACCGCATCGACACGACCCACTTCGGCCACCGTCAGCCCGGAATAAAGCGCGTGAAGCACCGACACCAGGCCACGCACGATCATCGCATCAGAATCGCCCTGAAAATCAAAAATCGCCTGCGGCCCCTGCCCGGAAACTTGCGGCCTGATCCAGACCTGGCTGGCACAGCCATCCACCTTGAAGGCTGGCACTTTAAACGCATCGTCGAGCGCGGGCATGGCCTTGCCAAGCTCGATCACATGCCGATACCGATCTTCCCAATCGTCCAGAAATTCAAAGGTCTCGGCAATGTCTTCAAAGGCGGGGCTAGCCATCGGGTTCTCCTGATCCTTGTTCTCAGTTATCGCGTTTTGCAGGTTTGATGAATCACAAATCGACCGGGATCAGGCGAATTCCGAGATCCGTTGCGCCAAGCGAAACGCAAAACGCGTCAGGGCGTTGCGGTGAATGCATCCCGTGCGCGCAAACCTGTTGCGGGGCGGCTTTTCAAACCGCTTGGCATGCGCTACCCAAGGGGGCAGGGCCCGGACGGGGCGGCGGATAGGGAACTGGCATGAAGAAATCACTGGTGATCGCCCTGACGTTGGTGCTGGCCGTTACGGCCTGCGGCAGGATCCGCGACTCGAAGTTGAACCCGTTCAACTGGTTTGGAAGGTCGCAGCAGGTGCAGACCGCTGCCGTGGTCTTGCCAGGGGCCGATGAAGACCCACGCCCTCTGGTGGAACAAGTTCTGTCGATGTCGGTAGAGCCGATGCAAGGCGGGGCGATTGTGCGCGCAACCGGGTTGTCGCCTAACCAGGGTTGGTGGGATGGTGAATTGGTGGCGCGCGAGATTGATGAAAACGGCGTGCTGATTTATGATTTCCGGCTGGTGCCGCCGCTAGAGCAGACAGCGGTTTCCACCCAACGGTCACGCGAAGTGACGGTGGCGGCGCGGGTGTCGAACCGCAAGTTGGAAAGCATTACCCAGATCGTGGTGCAAGGTGCCACCAACGCCCGGTCCAGCCGCCGTTAAGAATCAAAGACGCCCAGGGAAGATCGGGGTGACGCTAAAGCGTCACTACCCGCACTTCGTTACCCTTGGCCGACAGCGCAATTTCACCGCGGCAAAGACGCATGGCATCCTCGCCAAAGGCTTCCATCCGCCAGCCGTGCAGGGTGGGCAAATCACGCTCGCCCGCCGCAATGGCATCAAGATCGGCAGAGGAAGCGATCAGTTTCGCTGCCACCCCAAGGCTTTCGGATTTGGCCTTCAGCAGCACACGCAACAGATCGGCCAAAGCGGGATTAACCTGCAATTGATCACGCGACAGATCGGGTTTCGGCATCTCGTCGGGCTTCATCTCCATCCCCGCTTTGATCGCTGCCAGAATGCCATCGGCAATATCGCCGCGCCGTCCTTCGCGCAAAAGCAGGCGTGATCGCCCCAGTTCTTCGGTGTTGGTGGGGCGGGTAGAGGCAAGTTCCAGCAAGGCGTCGTCTTTCATCACCCGGCTGCGCGGTACATTGTTGCCTTGGGCATATTCTTCACGAAATCTCGCTAGCGTCTTGACCAGGGCCAGGAACCGCCCCGAGGTGGTGCGGGTCTTGATGCGCTGCCATGCCTCGTCGGGATGGACAGTATAGGTGGCGGGGTCGGTCAGGATCGACAGCTCTTCCTCGACCCATT
>JBAVTI010000136.1:0-37773 GCA_049696055.1 Paracoccaceae bacterium
GGTGACGGCGATGGTCGCGCAACTCCTACCGTCGACCCAGATGGCGGTACGGTTACGACCAACACTACGGATCCGAAACTGGTTGTTACCGGTACTGGTGAGCCGGGCGATACGGTTGTAGTTACCATCGGTGGTCATAGCCAGACGACGACGATCAATACTGCGGGCAACTGGACGGCTACTTTCCCGGTGACGAATTTCCCGATGGACGGTAGCCATTTGACCAGCGTCAGTGTTGCGGGCGGAGGGCAGACAACGACACTGGTTGGCCCGACGTTCGTTGTCGACATGACGCCGCCCGAGGTGGAAGCCACAGAGGGTGTTAAGAACACCGGTGACGTCGAAAACTTGGCGGAATATCAGGACGGCGTGACGATTGGTGGCGAAGGCGAGCCGGGCGCGACCGTAAGGGTCGAAGTTGGTGGCAATTCGCACACGGTAACAGTTGCGGCCAATGGCAGCTGGGCGGTAACATTTAGCCAATCCGAGGTGGCTGCCGGGGAATACGAGATCCCAGTGAAGATTACGGCGACTGATCCGTTGGGCAACACCACGGTGATCAACGAAACGCTGGTTGTCGATACCGCAACGTCGGCCGCCTTCTCGGTCGGTGGCATTGCGGTTGACAACATCGTGAACGCCGTCGAAGCGGGTGGTGGCGTGACTATGACGGGCACGGCGCAGGCTGGAGCCACGGTCAACGTGCAATGGAATGGGGCGACGCTGCCAGCCACGGTTGCGGCGAACGGCAGTTGGACGGTCACATTCCCGGCCAACGGCATCACCGGAGGCACTTATGACTCGACGGCCATGGTGACTGCGACCGATCAGGCGGGTAACACCGCTACATCGACGCGCGACGTGCATGTCGATACCCAGATGTCGGTGACGATCAACGAGACGCAGGTGGGAAGCGACAATATCGTATCGGGTGCAGAACGCATTGCGGGTATTGCCCTGAACGGAACTGCGGAAGCTGGTTCAGAAGTTCAGGTGACTTTTGAAGGTGGCACCCGCACGGTGACAACGGCTGCAAACGGAACTTGGACGGCAAATTTTGCGACCTCGGAGTTTCGTGGGGGTACCTATGACTCAGTCGTAACTGTGCGGGCAACTGATGCGGCAGGTAACGTGGCCACCGATAGCCATACGGTTCAGATCGACACCGAAGTAACCAACTTTGCGCGAACCGCCCTGTCGGCTGGAACCGATAATGTGGTGAACTTGGCCGAAGCCTCTCAGGGGTTATTGGTTTCGGGCACTGTCGAACCGGGTTCGAGTGTGGTTCTTCATTTTGGCACCGGCCCCGCACATACGGCGGTGGTTAACCCGGATGGCACTTGGTCCTACCGCATTCCTTCGGGCGAGATTCCGGCGGGAGAAAACAGCGTGACCCTGACAGCAACGGCTACCGACCACGTCGGCAATGTCAAAACGCTGACCGAACAAGTCCGGGTTGATACGGTGGTAAACCCAGCCTTTACCGGGTTGATTGCAGGCGATGGAGTGATGAATGCCGCGGAAGCTGCGGCTGGCGTCACAATCAACGGCACTGTCGAAGCCGGAGCGCGGGTCGTGGTGCACCTAAGCAACGGATCGTCGGTAACGACGACTGCAAACTCTTTGGGCCGCTGGTCTGCGACCTTTGCCGATGATGCCCTGCCACATGGCGAAGGGTCGTCGATGATGGCAACGGTTACTGCGACGGATCGTGCTGGAAACACGGCAATCATCACGCAATCGGTTGTGGTTGATACCGTGGCACCTGGCACCCCGCTTGTGACTTTCGCCGGGATTGAAGCTGACAGCAGCCTCAGCGAGATCAAAACTCCGAACTCTTTGGACAACTATACTTTCCATCGCATCGACGATACCGGTGCGGCGATCGCAGTGGATGCAGATGTTAGTGTTGGCAGGTCTACGACACGGTTTACCTTCAATGACACGGTGCCAGATGGCAGTTATCTGGTGATCAACAATGCCGATGCAGCGGGCAACTCTTCCAGCACTTTGCTGATCGTCGACAACGATGGGACGACGACGGTTGACCTTGATCGGGCGGGATTGGGCACATTCGACTTTGCCGCGATCGACCTGACTTGGGCTTCCGGTGCAGAGCTAACGATCAGCGAAGCACAGTTGAACAACCTGACCGGGCCAGATCATCAATTGATCATCAAAGGCGATGTCGACGATACAGTGACGCTGACCGATGCAACCGATACCGGGAATTCGACGGTTATCGGCGGCCAAACCTACCATATCTACACACTGGGCGACGACGGGGCGAGCGTCCTGATGGACGATGACATCAATACTCTGATCTGATCGGAGGATTGGTAGATGCCCACTCTCTGCATGAAAGCGAACCAAGCCGGGGCCAAGCGCCTTGGCTTGGCGAGGGCTGCTTCGATAGCCCTGACCATCCTTGCGCTTTCGGGCTGCGCGACGCTGAAAAAATTGCCTGAGGTCACCAAACTTAACTTTGGGCTCGGTGCACGGCCAGATGAAGTGACGGCATCGGAGCCACGCGAGTTAACCCATGCAGGTGATGCGGCCGAGGTTCGGTCAGCGATCATCGACGATTTGGTAGCGCGCAAGTCAATCCTGCCTGGTAGCGGCCCTTTCGCTGAAATCGCGCAATCGGTGCTAAAGGCAAGTACCGGGGCGGCAGTGGCCGAACTGCGCGTGGCGCGGTTGCGTGCGGAAGCAAAGTCGAAAAACTGGCTACCAAGTATTGGGCCCTCGGTAAATCTATCATCATTGGGGGCAATGGCGGCCAGTATCATGCTGGAGCAGGTGATTTTTGATAACGGTCAACGCAAGGCAGAACGGGCCTTTGCAGCGGCCGATGTGGAAATCGCGGCCGTGACGCTTTCGACTGATTATAATGATCGGGTGCATGACGGGCTTGCCTACTACATAAAGGCCGAACGTGCGCGCGAGCAAGCGAGGTTGGCCGATCGTGCAGTGGCCCGTATGACCGAATACGAGCGGATCATGGGCGAACGGGTAGAGGGCGGTTTGTCGGACCGATCTGAACAGCGGGTGATCACGCAAAAGCTTAGCGAGATGAAGGCCGCGGCGGCATCAGACCGAGAAGTTGCCGCCTTGGCGATGGCCGAGTTGAACGCAATTTCGGCGCAATCGATGGATCATCTTACGGGGTTACAAAGCCTGCCTCCGGGTCGGGATGGACCAGAAGCTTTGGCTGTACTGCGCGCGCGCGGCGAGGGATCGCGAACCGTGGCAGAAGCAAAGATGGAACGCGCGGCGCATTTACCGGGGCTGAAGGCCAGCGCGTCGCTTGGCGAAGATGGTTTTCTGGGCGGGTTGCGGCTAGGCGCGGATCGGTTGTTGGGGCTAGGAACTGGTTCCACGATGGCGGCGCTGAAAGCGACGGATGATGTGGTTGTGGCGCGAGCTGCGGAGGCGCGCGAAGATGCACGGCGGCGGATTGTGGCGCTGGAAAGCCAGCATTCGGCACTGTCGAAACGCGAAGTCCAGGGCGCGGGCGTAGTGGTGCAAACCGAAGCCAGCCTTGAGATGTTTACCGAGCAGTATCAGGTCGGACGGCGTCCACTTATGGAACTTGTGGGCATGTTCGAGACGTTTTCACGAATGGAACGCGATCAGGCAGCGTTGAAATACGACATGGCCTTGTTGCGGTTGGCAATTGCGCGGGAACGCGGTGTACTAGTCGATGGGGCGCGGATGTGAATGATCGGGTTGTTGCCTTTGATATGAATGCCGCTCAGGTGGCCAAAGCTTCAGTTGCTCCGGCACGGCTGACCATTTCACCACAACTTGTAACGCCACGGCATAGCGCTAAAGCAATGGGCCGGGCGCAGTTGGCATCGGTTTACGCCAGCTTGATGGGTGCCGAGGTATCGACGGCAGACTTGCTAGAGCAGATTGAGATCGCCGCCTTTTCAGCCAAGGGTGCGCTTGGGTTGCCGCAGGTCGCAGCCGCGCTGCGAAGTAACGGCGTGGGTGCTAAGGTCGAAAAGCTGACCCGGCTCCGTATTGATGTCTGGCCAGCATTGGCATTGATGACCAGCGGCCAGATGGTGTTGGTGCTATCGCAGACCGAAACCAGTGTTACTATTTATGACCCGACGTGCGCGGATATGCGTGATGACGTGCCGTTCAGTGAATTTTCTGGTGTGTTTTCTGGCCAGATACTGCGAGCGACACCAACCCTTGCCGATCTGGAAGTGCGGCACTCTGATCAAGCCAATGTGCCGCATTGGTTCTGGGGCGAATTTACGCGCTACAATCGTCAATTGGCCGAGGTGGCGATGGGATCGCTTGTGGCGAACCTGCTAGCAGTGTCGGTTGCGTTGTTTTCTTTGCAGGTTTACGATCGTGTAATCCCGCATCAATCAGAACCAACTCTTTGGGTTTTGGCGCTGGGCGCGGTGCTGGCCATAGTGATGGAAGGGTTTCTCAAAGTTGCCCGGTCCAGCTTAATGGACGTCACCGGACGACGAATCGAGCTTACGGTCCAAGCAAGGCTGATGGAACGGTTGTTGGGCATGAAAACCGCGCCGGGCGAGCGGATGCCAAGCAATTTATTTAGCGCCATGCGAGAATTTTCGTCAGTGCGCGAGTTTTTCACGGCCTCAACTATCGGTACCGTGGCGGATATACCGTTTATTCTGATTTTCCTGCTACTGGTGGCATCAATCGGCGGCAATCTGGTTTGGGTTCTGGTGGTTGGCGGCGTCTTGATGGTGGCCCCCGGTTTTCTCTTTCAGAAACGGATGATCGCGCTAACGCAGGCGACTCAGGGGGCAAGTGTGCGGTCGTCAAAGCTGCTGTATGAGTCGGTTTACGAACATGAGACTGTTATCACGCAGCGCGGTGAAGACCGTATTAAGCGGCTTTGGCAGGAGTTAGTGACACTTTCGGCGGCGAAATCATCAGATCAGCGTCACCTGTCAACTTTGCTGACCTATTGGGCGCAAGGCGTGCAGCAGGCAACTTATGTTACTGCGGTGGTGGTTGGGGCTTATAAAGTGTTTGCCGGGGATTTCACGGTAGGAACCATTATCGCCATCGGGATTTTGACCAGTCGGACGCTGGGGCCGCTATCGCAGTTGTCGGCCACGATGGCGCGCTGGTCTAACGTGAAGGCAGCGCTGACCGGGTTGAACGCTATTGCAAACGGGCGGCAAGCCGAAGAGGCGGGGCGCAAGTATTTACGACGTGACAAGATGGTCGGTGCGTTTGAGTTGCGCAACCTTGAGTTCCGCTTTGATCCGCAGTCGGCGCCGACGGTTGAAATCAACGGGCTGGCAATTCCGGCGGGGCAGCATGTGGCGGTTCTAGGGGCAAATGGGTCGGGCAAATCGACCCTACTTCGGCTCTTGGCAGGGCTTTATGATCCGACAGCGGGGCGAGTAATGATCGATGGTGTCGATCTTGGGCAGGTACATCCGCGTGATTTGCGGCGCGGGATTGGGTATCTATCGCAGGAAGTAAGGCTATTCTCTGGGACCATTCGCGACAACTTGAACCTGACGCAATTGGAACGGGACGATGATCGTTTGTTCGCTGCACTGGATTTTTCGGGCCTTGGGCAATTCGTGCGAAACCATCCACGCGGGCTTGATCTGGAGATTCGCGAACTGGGCGAGGGGCTTTCGGTGGGACAGCGTCAAAGTATTGGCTGGGCGCGGCTGTGGCTGCAAGACCCGGCAGTGGTTTTGCTGGATGAGCCGACCGCGGCGCTGGATCAGACCTTGGAGGCCACCTTGGTCAGCCGGTTGAAGGGCTGGCTGGAGGGCCGCACGGCAGTAATTGCGACGCACCGGGTGCCGATCTTGCAGCTGACAACGCGGACGTTGATCTTGCAGAACGGCAAAATGGCGGTCGATGGGCCACGCGATGCAGTGTTGGCGCATTTGTCAAAAGCGCAGGCCGGCGGGGGCGTCAAACAATGACGACGATAGATGCTGGGTATGCCGATAGTTTTGCGGACAAAGGTCGCGGGCCGAGTCTGACGATCTGGCTGATTGGGGCGTCGGTTCTGGTGTTCATTCTATGGGCATCTGTGGCCTGGGTTGATGAGATCGTACGCGCGCCGGGAACGGTGGTGTCGTCATCACGGCCACAAATCATCAACAACCTTGAGGGTGGCATTCTGGCCGAGTTGAATGTGGCCGAAGGCGATATTGTGCAGCCCGGACAAACGTTGGCACGGCTTTATGGCACGCAATACCAATCGGCGGTAGATGATTTGCGCGACCAGATAGCAGCGCTGGAAATCCGGCGGCTGCGGTTAGAAGCTGAAATGGTGGGGGCTTTGGAGTTTGAAGTTCCAAGCGAATTGGCCGTGCGGGTGCCAGATATCGTCGCGTCGGAATCGGCGTTGCTGCGGGCACGTCAGGGCGACTTTGTTGCGCGGCGCGAGGGTGCCGAGGCTGTGCTAAAGCAAGCGGCAAAGGAAATGGACCTGCTTGAAAAGATGTACGAGCGCGAGATTGCGCCGCTTATCGAGGTGACGCGGGCGCGCAAGGCCAACAGTGATGCGGAAAACCGTCTGAGTGATACGGTGACGCAGATGGAACTGGAGCGGGCGAAAGATTACTCTGAGGCGCTGGGCAGCCTGACTTCTTTGAGGCAAAAGCTGAAGATAGGTGAGGATCAGCTGGATCGCACCGTATTGGTTGCGCCGATGAAGGGGGTGGTGAACAAGCTCTCAATCACCACAATCGGCGGCGTAGTTCGGCCGGGCGAAGAGATCTTGCAGATAATTCCATTGGAGGACGAGTTGTTCATCGAGGCACGGGTGTCGCCTAAGGACATCGCCTCGGTAAGGCCTGATCAGGACGCGACGATCAAGTTGTCTGCCTATGATTATACGATCTACGGGACGCTGAGGGCGAAGGTGGATTTTATCAGTGCCGATACGTTCAAGGATGAGCGGTCACGTAGCCCCGATGGCGACCCACACTATAAAGTGACGTTGCGAGTAGATTTGACGCAATTGACCGAACGGCAATCCAACCTTGAGATCCGGCCCGGCATGTTGGCGGAAGTGGAGTTGGAGACGGGGGGCAAGACCATCCTGACTTACCTGACCAAACCGCTTTACAAATCGCAAGAGGCTCTGCGCGAACGTTAAGTACAAGCGGATGCCGCCCTCGAGAGAATCGCGCCCCTCGCCCGGCGTCAGGATAGACTAGGAGAGCAGTCTTTACGTTTGTATTTTCGAAGTCGCCAGAGTATCAGCCCCACGGACCTTTGACGGTTCGGCAGGGTGTCTTGGCGAGAGCTTTTGAGTAGCAAAGTTGTGTTAGGTGACGCGGATTTCGATCATCCGCGGGCCATTGTTTGGGGCGGTGAGGGCGGCACGCAAGGCCGTGGGATTGTTTTCTATACTGGTGAAGGGCAGGTCGCAGGCAGCAGCGAAGGGTTGCATTTTCAACGGTGAAGGATCGCAGCCAATGACGGGGATTTTCGCCTCACGCATGGCGTCAGCAATTTCGCGAAAGCCCGAATTGTTCCAGATTATGAAGGTGATTGGCAGTGACTCGTCGACGGCAGTGCGCAATTCACCAGGGCTGAATTGCAGACCGCCGTCGCCGATTAGGCAGGTGACGGGAGCGCCGGGGGCGGCAAGGGCTGCACCTACGGCGGCACCGGGACCAAAGCCAAGCGCACCGTAGCCAGTGGCTGCGTTGAACCAGCCGCCCGGGCGGTCGTGGTCGAAATAGAGGTTTCCTGCGTAGACTGGTTGGGTGCTGTCGCCAACGATTATTCCGCCGGGTTGAGCGTCGCGCATTGCGTGCAACATTGAGAGTTGTTGGTGCATAGCGGGGGAAAGTTCGGCCAATGCGGCGTTGCGTGTCTTGGCGGCGCGGGTCGGGCCGTTTGAGTGCTTTTGCATCAGCGTCGGCAGCAGGGCAGTGAGTGCAGCGTTGGCATCTGCTTGAAGTGTGATGGCAGCAGGGTGCCGGGCAAGTTGGTCGGCACACAAATCGACTCGGATCATGTCGGACAGATCGGGCAAGCCGCCACGCACATACATGTCGTAATCTGTCGGGCCGAGCTCGGTGCCGATGGCGAGGATTTGGTCCGAGTCCGCAATTAGGGCGCGGACGGCATCTAGGCTGGGTGATGCGGGGATAGTAAGGGGGTGGCCGTGCATCAACCCGCGCGCGTTAGTGGTTTGGACGACCGGCGCGTCTAGTTTCTCAGCGACGGCTTGCAGGGCTTGGGTTGCGTAGCGAGCGCCGCCGCCAGCAAGAATTACTGGGCGTCCTGCCGCGTTTAAGCGGCGGGTGGCCTTGTCATACGCGGGGGGTGCTGGGATGGGTTGAGTTGGGACGGGAGGCAGGGGAGTAGTGGAACAGGGCATCACGTCGGTGGGGATTTCTATATGGACCGGGCCGGGTCGGCCAGTACTTAGGGCGGCGAAAGCGGCGTTCAGGGTGGCTTCCAGCTCTTCGGGAGAAGCGACTTGGAAAGTTGGGCATAACGGGGCGACCATGGCAGCCTGATTAGGGAGCTCGTGCAGCAGGCCGAAGCCGCGGCCAAGGCTGGCGAGGCGGTTAACACCGGATATAATGAGAATGGGAATGCTGTCGGCCTTTGCCTGCCCCATCGCAGTTAGCGCGTTGGTCAACCCAGGTCCGGTAATCACGAAAGCGACTCCAGGTTTGCCGGACACGCGGGCATAACCATCGGCCATGAAAGCCGCGCCTTGTTCGTGGCGGGCAGTAACGTGGCGGATGCCAGAGCTGGGCAGGCCGCGATAAAGCTGAATTGTGTGGACGCCGGGGATGCCGAACACGACATTGACGCCGCGTGCACGCAAACCTGCAACCAAAGCCTCACCGACCGATGGGTGATTGGGGCTTGTCATGCTGCAGATTCCTGACGGAGGCGAACATGGGCGGCGATACGGTCGCAAGCTTCGAGCGTGACTTCGTCGGCCTGGGTTAGGGCGACGCGAACCCATCCCGCCAATGCAGCACCGAAAGATTCACCGGGCATTACCGCCACTCGCGCATGTTCAAGCAGGTCGTGAGCGAAAGCCGTGCCGGAAAGGCCGGTACTTCGCACGTCGACCAAGGTGAACATGCCCGCCTCTGGGCGATGGACGAGCAAACCGGCGACGCCATTGAGGCGGGAATGGATGAGTTCGGCCCGGCGCTTAAACCGTTCGCACATTCCTGCTGCGACAGCAGATGGAGACGAGACTGCATGGGCCGTCATATCGGCGATAAAAGGCTGATTTCCAAAAAGCATAGTTTCAGATAGTGGCAGCAGCCGGGCTGTGAAATCAGCGGAGCCGATGCACCAGCCAGAGCGGAAGCCCGGGGCCGCATGGGATTTAGAGATAGAGCAAGTGACAACGGCGCGATCCGCCAAGGTTGGATCATCGAGGGGCGAGGAAAAGGTCGTGCCGTCGAACACCATTTCTTCGTATACTTCGTCGCATAAAATCCAAAGATCATGCGCGATGGCCAGCCTTCCAATCGAGGCAATGTCGGCGGTTGTCAGCACAGCGCCGGTGGGGTTGTGGGGCGAGTTTAGAAAGATAACGCGAGTTGCCGGGGTAATGCGTGCAGCGATATCAGCGGCCTGCATCCGAAAACCGAATTCCGGACGCAACGGGACCGGTACCATCTTCGCGCCAGTAGCCGCGATCAGCCCTTCATAGGTCGCGTACATCGGATCACCAATCAGCACCTCGTCGCCTGCTTGCGCCATGGCCATCAGTACGGCAAAGAGGGTGGTCTGTGTGCCGGGAAAGCACATCACCTGATCCGGGCCGATGTGCCGACTGCGACGGGCAGAATAGCGACCAGCCAGTGCGCGCAGCAAAGCCGGTTCACCGCGGCCATTCGAATATCCAGTACGACCATCCTCCATTGCGCGGATGGCAGCATCGGTCAAATCTGAAGGCGTCGGCACGTCGGGCTCGCCAATCGTCAATTCGATAACCGAGTGGCCTTGGGCCTTGAGAGCGCGGGCGCGGGCATGAATCTGCCATTTGGCACCACCAAGATCGGCAAGTCGATCGGTGACGGCTGCGTATTTCATGTGAGATCCTTGGGTATAACGATGGCAGGATTTGGGTTTGATGCGGTTTCAAGGGTTGGCGCAAGAAGGTGTGACGATAGTTCGATACCCAAGATTGCTCCAACGGATGTGACACCGATCTGGGCCAATTCGTCGGGGCCAAAAGCCTCGATCAGGGCACAACCTTCAAGCCATAGCCCGTCAATGATACCGTTGCAGGCAATGGCTTGGGCGCGCAGCCGGACAGGATCATTTGTGCCGGGTAGATCAGCAATTAGCCCCTGCAACAGATCACGGTAGCGCAAATAAGTTCTTTCATGCACCTCGCGCATCGCCGGGTCACGACGGACCATATGAATGAAACCCGCCCAAAGGCCCATTGAACCAGGGTTCATGATCGGAGGTCGCAACGAGGCGGCAACAAAAGCCGCAAGCCGCGCCGAAGGGTTTTGGTGCGCGGCTTCAAGTGCCGAGAGGTTGGCATCAGTCATGCCCTCCATAACGGCCTGATAGGCCGCGCGCGTAAGGTCTTCCTTGGTTTGGAAATAATGGCGGATCAGGCCGGGAGTCACGCCCGCCCGATCAGCAATGGCGCGCACTGTAGCGGCCGTTTGCCCCCCTTCAGAGATAAGCTCAAGCGCGGCCATGATGAGCGCATCGCGCCGTCGCTCTTCGCCCTCACGTCGGAATTTTCGCCGCTCGCCCTTCACCATGTTTCCTTAGAATTATACGCTTGCATAATTACAGCTCTGGCGTCTAACTTCAATGATGTTTACGATGGGGTTGAGATGACAGCTGCCGCAACAAGCATGACCAGTAGCCAAAGACCCGAAGCCATACGGATTGAGGGGTTGCACAAGTCTTTTGGTTCGCTTGAAGTGTTGAAGGGCGTCTCTCTGTGCGCACTTGAGGGCGACGTGGTGGCGATTATCGGTGGCTCGGGTTCGGGTAAATCGACCATGCTGCGGTGCATCAACTTTTTGGAAACACCGACATCCGGCCGGATCGTGATTGGTGGCGAAGAGGTGGGCCTCCGCCCTGATGGCGCCCCGGCCAACCGCCGCCAAATCGAGAAGCTTCGCCAACATCTGGGAATGGTGTTTCAAAGCTTTAATCTGTGGTCCCATAAAACGGTGCTGGAAAACCTGATCGAAGTACCAGTGCATGTTTTGGGTGTGCCAAAGGCCGAGGCGATTGCCCGCGCTGAAAAGCTTCTGGCGCGTGTTGGCCTTGCCGAAAAAGCCGGCGTTTATCCGGCGTTCATGTCGGGCGGCCAACAACAGCGCGCCGCCATTGCCCGCGCCCTTGCTATTGAGCCACGTGCAATGCTGTTTGACGAGCCCACCTCGGCGCTTGATCCCGAGTTGGTTGGCGAAGTGCTTAACGTCATCCGTGGTTTGGCCGATGAAGGCCGCACCATGATATTGGTTACCCATGAGATGAAGTTTGCCCGTGAAGTCGCTAGCCATGTCATCTATCTTTACAATGGCCAGATCGAAGAAGAGGGTCCACCTGCCGAGCTTTTTGGCAACCCGAAATCTGATCGGCTGAAGCAGTTTCTAAAGTCCGTTTCCTGAAACTAGGGCAAACCTAGGAAAAACCAACACAAGAGGTACTACCCATGAAAAAAGCTCTATTGACCCTTGCTGCAACCCTGATGATCGGCACCGCCGCTGCCGCAGAGCCGTTGAAAATTGGCATTGCCGCTGAACCCTACCCACCCTTTGCTTCGCCCGACGCGGCTGGAAACTGGATCGGCTGGGAAGTGGATTTCATCAATGCAGTCTGCGCTGCAGGTGAAATGGAGTGCGTGATTACGCCCGTTGCATGGGAAGGGATCATTCCTTCGCTAACCGGTGGCCAGATCGATGCCATCATGGCATCGATGTCGATCACCGAAGAGCGGATGCAGACCATTGATTTCTCTGACAAATACTACAATACACCGACCGTGATCGTTACCGCGAAAGGTTCGGGGCTTACCCCGGATGCAGCTGGCATGACTGGCAAAATCATCGGTGTTCAGGTCTCGACCGTTCACGAGGCATATGCGCAGGCGCATTTCGCGGAAACAGCAGCGGAAATCAAAACCTACCAAACTACCGACGAAGGTTTTCAAGATCTTGCCGCTGGTCGTATTGACGCCTCCCAAGCTGACAGCATTGCTATTGATGCCTTTCTTGCTTCGGATGCAGGCAAAGCATGCTGCGAAGCCATTGGCGCTGTTGCAGACGACGCGGCAATTCTTGGTGCGGGTGTTGGCGTTGGCCTTCGCAAGGGCGAAGATGAACTGAAAGCAAAATTTAATGCGGCTATCGCCAAAGTTATCGCTGATGGCACCTACGACGCGATTTCGAAGCCCTATTTCGCCTCGTCGATCTACGGCGGCTAAACCCGAGTGGTGGGTTTTGTAACCGCAACAGGAGCAGCATCCGCAATGGATCTGCTCGCCTGGTCGCCCCCTGGTTGGGGGGCGACGCTGGTTGCCGGGCTTTGGAATACTCTCCTTATCGCCTCAGGTGCCTACGCTCTTGGGCTGCTGATCGGAGTAGCAGGTGCTTTTGGCAAGCTATATGGCGGGCCAATAACCAAAGATTTGCTAGCCGTTTACACTACCTTGGTCCGAGCGGTGCCGGAGCTGGTACTGATCTTGATCCTTTACTATGCCGTCACCGATGCCGTGAACCAAATTCTTGTGTTTAACGGATATGAGCGTATCCAGCTTTCCGGCGTTGCGGCTGGGATCGCTGTGTTGGGGGTCGTTCAGGGCGCCTATTCAACTGAGGTTTTGCGCGGCGCGATTCTGTCTGTTCCTGCGGGTCAGATCGAAGCGGCGCGCGCAATGGGTATGCCGTCTGTGTTGCTTGCTAGGCGCGTGACTTTGCCTCTGATGGCGTCGGCGGCAATTCCCGGTCTGGCCAATCTCTGGCTCACTTGCACAAAGGATACTGCCCTTTTGGCTGTCGTCGGCTTCATCGAGCTGACCAAAGCCACTTCGTTAGCAGCGGGCACCACAAAATCTTTCCTTACATTCTATCTGGCAGCGGGCATTCTCTATCTGATCCTGTCGTTGGCTTCTGGTGCAATTTTCAGCCGGATCGAGCGGTGGGCAAGGCGTGGCCAGCGCAATGTCGGCGGAGGTGGGATTTGAACGACTTTCTTAAGCCGCGTCGAGTTGTGATGATTGCCCTCGCTTTGGCGTTGGTCCTGTGGTGTGCAGCCAAACTGAAATGGAGCTGGTTACCAGACTATTTACCGCTGATACCGATGGCGATCTGGCGAACGATCTGGCTAACGGTTGTGACCATGGCGCTGGGTATGTTGTTGGCAATTCCGCTTGGGTTGGCACAGGCAGCGGGGCCAGCTTACCTTTCGATCCCGGCGCGGGTTTACTGCTCGATCATTCGGGGCACGCCGCTTTTGTTGCAACTTTGGTTGCTTTACTACGGCTTGGGATCGCTTTTCCCGCAATTTCCGTGGATCAGGGAAAGCTATTTATGGCCCATTTTGCGGCAGGCATGGCCCTATGCGGTTTTAGCTCTGACGCTAAGTGTGGCGGGATATGAGGGCGAAGTGATGCGAGGCGCCTTCAAAGGGGTGCCTAGCGGCCAGCTGGAGGCGGCGCGCGCTATGGGAATGCCGCGCTTTACCACGTTTCGGCGAATTTGGTTGCCGCAAGCGCTTCACCGGGCTTTGCCGACGATTGGCGGCGAAATGGTTCTGCAAATGAAGGCGACGCCTTTGGTGGCAACCATCACAGTGGTCGACATCTATTCGCTTGCCAAACGGGTGACCCAAGACACGCTTATCGTTTACGAGCCGCTTCTGCTTTTGGCGGTGGTTTATATGGCAATGGCTGGGTTGATTGTGCTGCTGTTTCGCTGGTTGGAGCTTCAGGTGCCGTCACGTACCGCTTAGGCGAAGTCGATGGATTTGCGCAAGGGCAAGTTTCGGATGCGTTGACCGGTTAGCGCAAATATTGCGTTTGCCAATGCAGGCGCTGCAGGCGGCGTACCGGGTTCGCCAATGCCGCGGATTTTTGGGCCATTTTCAAGAATTCGCACGGCAATAGGCGGGCATTGCGATAGGCGCACCGGGTCGTTGTCGGGGAAATTGGTTTGTTGGGCGACGCCGTTTGCAAAGGTGATTTCGCCGGTGATGGCGGCAGAAAGGCCAAAGATCATGGCACCTTGAATCTGCGCCTCGATGTTGCGGGGATCAAGAGCGATGCCGACATCAGCGGCCGCATAAGCATTGGTCAATTTGATACCAACCAGCGTTTGTTCGATCTCGATTACCTGAGCTACGGGCACGCCGAACGACAGGCAGAAGGCGAGGCCACGGGCGCGGCCTTGGGGCAGCGGGATGGACCAATTTGAAAGCTCTCTCACCGCTTTTAGAACCTCGCGTGAGGGGTGGTCAGAAATCTGACTTAGGCGGAACTCCAGCGGGTCGATGCCCGCAAGATGCGCAAGTTCGTCGACCGCGCTTTCGTGAAAGAAGGCGTTTTGCGAAGCCCCGACAGACCGCCACGACCCAACCGGCACGCCTGCAGGCATGCGATAGCCGGTGGTTCGATAGTTGGCGAAGGCATAGGGTTGTTCCCATCCGCCCTGCACGATGGTGGCATCTGGGCCAGGGATCGAATAGCCCAGTCGGCCAACTTGACTCTCCATAACCGCAGGTGCTGCGAGCCGCAGATCAAGGGCGGTGATCTTGCCACCATCAACCGCGCCGCGCACCCGAGCCATCGCCATAGGGCGATAGGCATCATGCGTCATGTCTTCTTCGCGTGTCCATGTCAGCAGAACAGGGGTACCCTCAAGTGCCTTGGCAGCAAGTATGGCCTGCTTAATCACATCCATTTCAGCGCGTCGACCAAAGCCACCCCCCATTAGCATGGTATGCACGTCGACGGATTCGGCGGGTAATCCGGTGATGGCAGCGCCTACTTTCAGAACTTGGGTCGGCAGCTGATTTCCGGCCCACACCTGCAGTTTGCCGTCCTTTAGCAAAGCGGCGGCGGTCATCGGCTCCATGGTTGCGTGCGCAAGATAAGGGGCGGTGTATTCGACCTCGAAACTCGGCGTTTCCAGAGCAACGTCAACATCGCCATCGTCGCGGTTGCGGCTGTCTCGGCGTTCTTCGGTGAACGAGGCCGCAAGGTCTTTTGTCATTTCTTCGGAGTTGCCGGGATAGGGTGCGACGGCCCAATCAAAGGTAATCGCGTCGGCGGCTTTAAAGGCGGCATAAGTCGATGTGGCAAGCACAGCGACACCATTAGGCAAGGGGACGATTTTCACGACGCCGTGCATTGATAAGGCAGCCTTTGCGTCATAGCCGTTCATCGCACCACCGAGACCGGGGTTGGTGCGGGCAGTACCAAACACCATACCGGGCAGGCGCAGATCGGCAGTGTACAACGCAGTACCAGTGACCTTGGCCAGCATATCGGTGCGCGGCAGCGATTTGCCCAGCAGCTTCCATTCGGCGCGCGGTCTAAGCGACGGTGTATCGGGCAGATCGACGGCGGCGGCATCGGTGGCAAGATCGGTATAGGGCAGGCGAGTTCCATCGCCGGAAATGACGGCACCGCCCTCGGTTTTCAGAGTGCCTACATCAACGCCCAGACGTTTGGCCGCTGCACCGACCAAAGCCGCGCGGGCTACGGCCCCGGCGGCGCGCATCTTATCATAGGCATCGGGGGTGGAAGATGACCCACCGGTGATCTGAAAGCCCAGGAATTTTGCCGGAATGTGCATGGCTTCACGCACCGTTTCGGCAATCCAACCCTGTTCGGTGGGGGCGAATGGTACCCCTTCTACTAGCACGGCTGCGTTGAAATAGGCGGATGAGGCAGGGCCATGGATGACGTGCACCTGATCCCACTGCATGTCCATTTCCTCGGCGACGAGGGCCGCAAGGGTAGTGTGGACGCCCTGCCCCATTTCGGCGCGCGGAGCAATGATGGTGACGCCATTTGTGTCAATCAGCACATAGGGTGTAAGGGCTGCCCCGCCTGCGGCATTGGGGCCTTTCAGCGGATTGGGAATTGGTCTGCGATAGGCATAGGTGCCAAAGGCCACACCGCCAAGAATGGCGACCGATCCGATCAGAAAACTGCGGCGGGCGATTTTTCTAATACGGCTCATGGCTTAGACCTTTCCCAGACGGGCAGCAGCATCATGGATTGCGGCGCGGATCCGGGGATACGTGCCACAACGGCACAGGTTGCCAGCCATCGCTTCATCAATTTCGGCATCGGTCGGTTGCGGCTTTGCTGCCAAAAGCGAGGCTGCCTGCATGATCTGCCCGGATTGGCAGTAGCCGCATTGTGCAACCTGATGATCATTCCAAGCAGCTTGTACAGCATGCAGCATTTCAGGAGTTCCTAGACCTTCGATTGTGGTTACGGTGCTAGCGCCAATGTCGCCCACAAGCGCCTGGCAAGACCGCACCGCGACTCCGTCCACCATCACGGTGCAGGCGCCACAAGCCGCAATCCCACAGCCGTACTTGGTACCTGTCAGGTTCAGCACATCGCGCAGCACCCAAAGCAAGGGCGTATCGGCGGGCGCGTCAACACTGTAGGAGGTTCCATTCACAGTTAGGGTGTAGGGCACGAGGCGCTCCTGGTTGGTTGCGATAATGACAAACTGGGCGATAAGTGTCATTGTGTCAATTGACAGAAATCCCCCAATTTGTGATGCGTAAACATATGGATCAAACGGCTCTCTCATCTGATCGGCATCACACGATTCTTGATGCGGCCTTTCACGCATTTGCCACCTATGGCTTTCGCCGCACCTCGATGGATGACATAGCGCGCTCATCTGGACTGTCACGTACTGCGCTGTATCTGTACTACCGTAACAAGGAAGACATCTTTCGTACCCTGACTGCCCGGCATTTTGAGACTTCTGTTAGCGATATGTCATTGGCCTTGGCCAAGCCGAACCAAAGAGCTGAAACTACACTGCACGCAGCTTTTTTGGCGAAAGACGGCATAGTCATGGACGTTGTTTTAGGCACGCCGCACGGTGACGAATTGTTGGACGCCAGCTTTTCAATTGCGGCGGATTTGGTAGCCAAAGGCGAAGCTAGGATGACTGCCGTTTTAACCGCATGGCTTGCCGGGCGTGAGATTCCCAGCGGTCTGGGTACGGCGCAAGAAATTGCTCAAACCACCGTTGCTGCGCTGAAAGGGCTAAAGCATTCGGCGCAAAGCCTTGGCGAATACCGTTCGGGTCAGGCAGTCTTGGCGCGAGTGATCGGGCGGGCGCTGGGCTGAGTCTGGCGTGACCATTGGCGGTCACCACAATTTTCAATTTGCGACGACGGAGTGTCGATCAGGCTCCGCGCACGACTTTGCCGAAAACCCCCGGCAGAACTCGGGATTGGTTTGTAGCGTTTGCAAAGACGGACAATCATTGCGTGTTTCACACTATTCGCAGCGTTTGAGGCTCTTTTGATGGTGTGGGTGCCCCCTCCTGACGGCATTGCAATGTGCCAATGTGATGATTGTTGCAGCCATCACAGAAAGAGAGAATATCTACGCCATCAAAAGATCACCCAGCCCTAATTCCCTGATCGTAACTTGAACCGCTGAATCTTGCCGCTTTCAGTCTTCGGTAGTGCATCGGTAAAAATCACGCGGCGCGGATATTTGTAGGGGGCGATGACCGCTTTGACGTGATCCTGTAGCATCTTCACAGTGGCTCGATCTGCGATCACTCCCGGTGTAAGGACGACATATGCCTCGACGATCTGGCCACGTTCGGCATCTGGCGCGCCAATTACGGCACATTCGGCAACGTCATGATGTGACAGCAGGGCTGCCTCGACCTCTGGTCCGGCGATGTTATAGCCAGCGGAAAGAATGATGCCATCAGTACGGGCGGCAAAGTGGAAGTAGCCATCGGTGTCTTGCCAGAAGCTATCGCCGGTCAGGTTCCAGCCGTCTTTTACATAGTCGCGCTGCTTGTCGGGGGCAGAAAGGTAGCGGCAGCCGACCGGGCCCCGCACCGCAAGTCTACCTATTTCGCCGCGTGCAACCTCGGTGCCATCGGGGCCGATAATCTTTGCTTGATACCCGGTCAGGGGCTTGCCAGTGCAGGCAGGGTGACTGTCATCAAAGCGGTTGCTCAAGAAGATATGCAGCATTTCGGTTGAGCCAATACCATCAAGCATGGGCTTGCCGGTCTTGGAAATCCAGTCTTCATAGACGGGGCCGGGTAAAGTTTCACCTGCTGAAACGGCGGCGCGCAGCGACGAAAGATCTGCCCCTGCGTCCATCGCACGCAACATCACGCGGTAAGCGGTAGGCGCAGTGAAACAAACCGTAGCACGGTATTTTTGAATAATTTCAATCATGTTCGGTGGGGTCGCGCTTTCAAGCAATGCTGCAGATGCGCCAAACCGCAGCGGAAAGACTGCAAGGCCGCCAAGCCCGAACGTAAACGCCAGTGGCGGCGAGCCTACAAAAACGTCGTCTGGTGTGACATTCAGAACTTCGGCAGCGTATGCGTCCGCGATGATCAGGATATCACGATGAAAATGCATCGTCGCCTTCGGCTCGCCGGTGGTGCCCGAGGTAAAGCCAAGCAGTGCCACGTCATCGCGCCCGGTCTTAACCGGGGTATACCGCACCGATTTTGACAAAGCGGCACGATCCAGTTCTGCATCATGGTTGGCAGTACCATCAAAGCCAATGACGGTTTTCAGAAAACGACTGGACTTTGAACAAACCACCAACTCTTCCATCAACCGCGTGTCGCACAGGGCGTGGCTGATTTCGGCCTTATCAATGATCTTGGCCAACTCGCCAGATCGCAGCATCGGCATTGTATTGACCACCACTGCTCCAACCTTGGTCGCCGCCAGCCAAGCCGCCACCATTGCCGGGTTGTTGGCAGACCGGATTAGCACCCGATTACCGGGCTTCATGCCATAGTCGTCGACCAAGGCGTGAGCGATGCGGTTGGTCCAATCCATCAGCTCTTTATAGGTGCGCTGTCGACCATTGCCGATCAGCGCGGTATGGTCACCAAAGCCCTTGGCCACCATGCCATCGGTCAATTCTACTGCTGCGTTAAGGAATTCGGGATACTGGAATTTGCCGAGGTTGATCTCTGGCCACAGATCAAAGGGTGGCAAGTTATCGCGGGTGAAGGTGTCGATATGAGCGGTTGGGCCCAGCATGGTTTCCCCCTATGACAGTCTCTAATCCTGCGGAATAACGGCGGTGGCTTCAATTTCCACTTTGGCGCGATCTTCGACCAATGCCACCACCTGTACCAAAGCCATTGCCGGATAATGCCGCCCAATGACGTCTTTATACACGCGTCCAAGGTCTTTGAGGTTTTCAAGATACTCAAACTTGTTCGTCACATACCATGTTAGTCGCACGATATGCTCAGGGCGCGCCTTCGCCACTGCCAGCACGGCGACAATATTGCGCAGCGCTTGCGCCACTTGGCCAACGAAATCATCGGTCTCAAATTCCTGATCGCCGTTCCAGCCGACCATTCCGCCAGTGAAAACCATCCGACCGGATGCAGCGACGCCGTTGGAATAACCGATGGCGGGTTTCCAATTTTTCGGCTGTAGGAATTCATGGGGAGAGGTCATGTGGGCGTCTCCATAAAGGCGGTCATGCGGGATCGAATGCCGTCGGGCCACTGTTCGGCCCCGGCGTGCAGGTTCATCCAGACCAGCGTCATATCGGCGGTCAACCTTGGACTTTGGGTGTCTCCAGCCGTAATCAGAACAGTCACACTTGTGCGGCCGATCAATTTGATGTTCAGGGAGAACATTACCTTTTCACCAAGCCGCGACGGACGTTTGAAATTCGCCTCGATCCGCACCGTGGGCACGCCATGGCCACCCTGCATGTGAATGTCGGCAAAAGAGGCGTCCAGTACATCGGCAAAGAAATTCTCGATGACTGAATTGATCATCTCGAAATAGCGGGGATAGAACACGATCCCGGCGGGGTCGCAGTGATTGAATTCAATGGGGATCAGGCGAGTGTAGGTCATGATGCCGCCCCAAGAACAGAACGTGCAATTACGATCTTCTGCACATCAGACGCCCCTTCATAAATCCGCAAAGCACGGATTTCGCGGTAAAGACGCTCCACTACAACGCCATTACGCACGCCATCGCCGCCGTGCAGTTGCAGGGCGGTATCAATTACGCACTGTGCGGATTCGGTCGCGTGCAGCTTGGCCATTGCGGCCTCGCGGCTTACCCGTGGCGCGCCCATGTCTTTGGTCCAAGCAGCGCGGTAAATCAGCAGCGCGGATGCGTCGATATCCAGCGCCATATCGGCAATATGGCCTTGCACCATCTGCAGGTCAGCAAGCGGCGCGCCACCAATTTTGCGACTTTTAACCCGCGACAACGCCTCATCCAGCGCGCGGCGGGCAAACCCCAAAGCGGCGGCGCCAACAGTAGAGCGGAACACATCCAGTACTGACATCGCCACCTTGAACCCATCGCCGGGTTTGCCAATCATTGCACTATCCTGCAGGGTGATGTTGTTCAGTCGCAGATGCGCCAGCGGGTGAGGGGCAATAACTTCGATCCGCTGCACAACCTCTAGTCCAGGTACATCGGCGGGCATCAAAAAGGCCGAAAGGCCACGCGCACCGGGGGCCTCGCCTGTTCGCGCAAAGACCACGTAAACGTCGGCGATACCACCGTTCGAGATATAGGTTTTCTCGCCGTTCAAAAGATAACCGCCTTGCACGCGGTCGGCCGTGGTGGCGGTGGCGGCCACATCAGACCCCGATCCCGGTTCCGTTAAGGCAAAGGCAGAAAGTGCTTTTCCGGTCCGGGTTTTCAGCAGCCACTCGTTTTGCTCAAGAGTGCCGAAAAGTGACACCGCGCCCATGCCAAGCCCCTGCATGGCAAAGGCGAAATCAGCCAGGCCATCGTGCCGCGCAAGGATTTCCCGGATCAGGCACAGGCTGCGTACATCCAGCTTTTCCCCCTGCCCTGCGCCGGAATGCTGCAACCAGCCGCCGTCGCCAAGTATGCGGACAAGCGCGATGGTCGCGGCGTCCACGTCAGCGTGATCCACCGGAAGATGGGCCGAACACCACGCCTCCAACGCCTGCGCAAGTTCGCGGTGGTGGTCTTCAAAGAACGGCCAAGAAAGGAAGGTCTGGTCTGCCATGCGTTACTTCTTTGTAATAGTTTTTCGGGGGGCGTGCGGCAAGTTTGGGGGCTCCCTCCCCAGCTCGGTCTCAGTTCCCTTCGAACAGTGGTTTTTCCTTGGCGGCAAAGGCGTGATAAGCGCGTGCGAAATCTTGGGTCTGCATGCAGATCGCTTGCGCCTGCGCCTCGGCTTCGATCGCCTGATCCAGCCCCATATTCCATTCCTGGTTCAGTTGGGTCTTAGTAATGCCATGGGCAAAGGTCGGCCCGGCGGCGATGCGCGTGGCCAGCGTCAGCGCCTCGGCCTCCAAAGCCTCGGCGCTATGAAGGGTGTTCCAAAACCCCCAGACGGCGCCTTCTTCGGCACTCATCACCCGCCCGGTATAGAGGAGTTCCGCTGCGCGACCCTGCCCTATGATCCGCGGCAACATGGCGCAAGCGCCCATATCGCAACCTGCCAATCCGACACGGGTAAACAGGAAAGCCGCCTTTGCACTGGGGGCCGCAATCCGTAAATCCGAGGCCATTGCAATGATCGCCCCGGCTCCGACGCAAATGCCTTCAACGGCGGAAATGATCGGTTTCTGGCAATGAATCATCGCCTTGACCAAATCGCCCGTCATTCGGGTAAAAGCCAAAATCGCTTTAATATCAAGCCCAACCAGTGGTCCGATGATGTCATGCACATCACCACCCGAACAAAAATTGCCGCCGTTCGAAGCGAAGATCACCACATCCACATCCTCAGCATATGGCAGCATCCGGAAGGTGTCTCGCAATTCGGCATAGCTGTCGAACGTCAGCGGGTTCTTACGATCCGGGCGATTCAGACGGATCGTGGCAATGCGGTTTTCCACATGCCACAAAAAGTGTTTTGGTTCTAGGCTGGCCATCTCGGTCATGGCTTTTCCCCTTTGCCCATACGTTTGAAAATCTCGGTCAAGGTATCCAGATCAGCGTCATTTAGACCCGAAAACAGCTTGTTCACTTCGCGCTCGTGATCAACTGCAAGCCCCTCAAAAACCCGCAATCCTTCGTCAGTCAGCGCTACGTAAACCGTGCGACGGTCAATTTCTGATTGCGTCCGTTTTGCGAGGCCGTCTTTTTCCAACCGATCCACTACTGCCGTAGCATTGCCATTGGACACCAGCAACATGCGTGAAAGTTCGCTCATCGTCACGCCTTCACGCCGCCGCCAAAGGGCGGCCATGACGTCAAAACGCGGCAGCGTGGTGTCAAATCCCACCCGCAGAAACTCGCGCAAATGCGATTCTGCAACCCGGGTAACGCCTAAGAGCCGTATCCACGTTTTCAAGCGCCGTTTGGAAAGCGGGTCGGTCATAGCTCCCCTCCGGCGATGGTGATCGCTTGGCCGTTGATACCCTGCGATCCGGGCCCGCAAAGCCACAGGGCGGCGGCAGTTACTTCTGCAGGCTGGATCAGCCGGTTTTGCGGGTTCATTGCCTCTAGAGCCACACGAGCAGACGCGGAACTGCGCCCGGTCTTTTTTACGATGACGTCGATGGTGTGTTCGGTCATTTCGGTGTCCAGGAAGCCGGGGCAAAGCGCGTTGACGGTGATATCCTTGCGCGCAATTTCAAGAGCAAGAGACCGGGTCAGGCCGATCACGCCATGCTTGGCGGCGGCGTAAGGCACCACTTTGGCATAGCCTTTCAAGCCAGCGGTCGACGCTACCGAAATCAGACGGCCCCAGCCTGTCATCTGGTTCAGCCCTTCTCTAAGCGTCAGAAATACCCCGGTTAAGTTCACCCCGATCATGGCGTTCCACTGATCCAGGGTCGTGCGTGACATAGGCGCAGAATCTGCGGCTCCGGCATTGGCGATAACAATGTCGCAGGGTCCGGCAGCGGCAAACATCTGCTGTACGCTTTCCTCGATGGTCACATCTGCCACGATTGCGCGGATCTGCGACTGCGCAGCAATTTTTTCCAGCGGTGCAAGGCGGCGACCCGCGACTACTACCATCGCCCCTGCAGCTGCAAAGCCCCGCGCCAGATCGGCACCCACTCCGGTGCCACCACCGGTGATCAGAACGCGTTTTCCCGCCAGATCGGGGTCAACCAATATCATGCCCGAATAGCCTCTTGTGTCTTTTGCGTCAGGCGTTGTGCCTGATCGCGCCCTGCAAGATACGGTAACGGCCATTGGGTTGATGTGTCGCCCATTTGTAGGGCGGCGTGCAAAGTCCAATACGGATCCGCCAGATGCGGGCGGGCAAGGCAAACCAGATCGGCACGTCCGGCCATCAGAATAGAATTCACATGGTCAGGTTCGTAAATATTGCCTACCGCCATCGTGGCAATATGTGCCTCATTGCGGATACGGTCGCTGAATGGGGTCTGGAACATGCGGCCATAGATTGGTTTTGCCTCGGTGGAGGTCTGGCCCGCCGAAACATCAATGATATCAGCCCCCGCTCTACCAAATGTCCGTGCAATTTCTACAGCTTCAGCAGGCGTCACGCCATCATCGCCAACCCAATCGGTTGCCGATATTCGGACGGACATCGGTTTGTCCACGGGCCACGCCGTGCGCATGGCGCAGAAAACCTCAAGCGGATACCGCATCCGGTTTTCAAGCGAACCGCCATATTCATCAGTGCGGGTGTTGGATTTGGGCGAGATAAAGCTAGAGATCAGATAGCCGTGTGCGGCATGCAGTTCGATCATGTCGAATCCGGCACTTGAGGCCATTTTGGTGGCGTTGACGAAATCCGCCTTCACCGCATCCATATCAGCACGGTCCATCGCGCGGGGTACGGCATTGCCCTTTTGCCAAGGCACCTCACTTGCAGAAAGTAAGGGCCAATTGCCTGAAGGTAAAGGCGCATCCGCAGTTTCCCAACCGACTTGAGTCGACCCTTTTCGCCCCGCATGGCCGATCTGGCAGCAAATCTTGGCCGCCGTTTCGCGATGGATGAAATCGACCAACCGCATCCACGCGGCCTCATGGTCTGGTGCATACAGTCCTGGACAGCCGGGGGTAATGCGACCATTGGGCGAAACGCACGTCATTTCAGTATAGACCAGTCCAGCTCCACCTTTTGCCCGTTCGGCGTAGTGCACGAAATGCCAATCGGTCGGACAGCCGTTGAAGGCCTTATACTGTGCCATCGGCGAGACGACGATACGGTTTTGCAGCACCATATCTCGTAGTTGATATGGCGCGAACATCGGTGCGCGACCCTTTTGCCCTCCTGCCTGCTCCTGAAACCAATCCTCGGCGGCGCGCAGCCATTTCGGATCGCGCAGGCGCAGATTTTCGTGACTGATGCGCTGGCTGCGAGTCAGCAGGGAATAGGCGAATTGTTGGGGTGGCATGTCAAGATACCGCTCCACTTCCTCGAACCACTCAAGGCTGTTACGCGCGGCCGATTGTAGGCGCAACACCTCGACCCGTCGTTCGGCCTGATACCGCTCAAATGCCATTTCCAAGGTAGGTTCAGAATGCAGGTAATCGGCCAGCGCGATGGCGGAATCAAATGCTAAACGAGAGCCTGACCCGATGGAAAAATGGCCCGTTGCTGCCGCATCACCCATGAGGACGATGTTTTCGTGGTACCATTTCTCGCAGATAACGCGGGGAAACTGCATCCAGACTGCCGATCCGCGTAAATGCGCTGCGTTCGACATCAAGGCGTGCCCACCCAAATGCGCGGCAAAGATCTTTTCGCATGTGTCGACGGTTTCTTCTTTGGACATATCTGCAAAACCCCAGCGATCCCAGGTTTCTGGCAGGCATTCCACTATGAACGTCGCTGTATTGTCGTCAAATTGGTAGACATGTGCCCAAACCCAGCCATGCTCTGTCTTCTCAAAGATGAAAGTAAAGGCACCATCAAATTTCTGGAACGTGCCAAGCCAGACGAACTTGCACCGGCGCGTGTCGATATCGGGTTTGAAAACATCTGCATACTCTCGCCGCACAAGGCTGTTGATGCCATCGGTCGCCACGACAATGTCATAGTCCTTGCGGTAGTCATCAGCGGTCCTGAATTCGGTTTCAAACTGTAGATCAATGTTCAATTCGCGGGCGCGGGCTTGAAGAAGAACCAATAGTGCCTTGCGACCGATGCCAGCAAAACCGTGGCCACCCGACACGGTTCGCTGACCGTTGTGAACCACGGCGATATCGTCCCAGTAAGCAAAGTTGCTTCGGATTGCATCCGTGCTCTGAGGGTCGTTCTTTTGCATGCGTCCCAAAGCATCGTCAGACAACACGACACCCCAACCAAATGTGTCATTGGCCCGGTTGCGTTCCAAAACGGTGACTTGGTGGCCCGGGTCCCGCAGTTTCATCGAGATTGCGAAGTAAAGACCTGCAGGTCCACCGCCAAGGCAAAGCACCTTCATCTAGGATTCTCCTCACAAACCGCGATTGAACGACAGAGTGCCACTGGACTATTTTTATTTCAAGCTTGAAATTAATACCTTGAAGTCCGCAGGCTTTGAACTGAGGATGCGGTAAACGGAGGGCGCTATGGCTGTGATCGGTGTTGTCGGGCTTGGGGTCATGGGGCTGGGTATCGCACAAGTGTTTGCGGCTGCCGGGAACACGGTGATTGCATACGATGGGCACGCTCCGGCGAGAGAAACAGCTCTAACCCGGCTAAAAAGCGGATTGTCGCTGCGCGTTGAGGCAGGAAAATTGACGACTGCCGATTTGGAAGCCATCGTCAGTCGCTTTACAATCGCCGACACACTCCAAGAGATGGCTGGAACCGAACTGGTGATCGAAGCGATTGCTGAGCAGTTGGAAGCGAAACAACAGCTTTTTGCTAAGTTAGAGACAATAACAACGGCGGTTTTGGCGACTAATACTTCTTCGCTTTCCGTCGCCAGTCTTGCAACAGTCTTGGCCTGCCCTGGCCGATTGCTTGGATTACATTTCTTTAACCCGGCCCCGGCCATGAAGCTTGTCGAGTTGGTGGTAACCTTGGAAACTGGCGCGCCCGCCGTCGAGTTTGCAAGAAAACTGACGGAAGCGGCAGGAAAAGTAGTCATCACTTGTGCTGACACGCCGGGATTCATCGTAAACCGATGTGCGCGACCCTACTATGGCGAGGCTTTGGCGATGCTTGAGGAAGGACGCAACCCCTCCGAGATTGACGCGGCAATGGTTTCGGCGGGCTACCGCTTGGGGCCATTTGCATTGATTGACTTGATTGGCGCAGATATCAATTTGGCCGCAAGCGTTGGGATGCGCGCAGCAATGGGCAACCATCCCCGCTATCATGTCTTCAGCACGTTATCAGCACAGGTTTCTCGTGGTGATTTGGGCAGGAAGTCTGGAAAAGGCTTCGTCTATCCGAATAATTCGGTAAACCTGCCGTCTGATGCCGTCGAAATAGTTCAGCGAATAGAGGCCGTTTTGGCAAATGAAGCGGCGACGCTGTTGAACGAAGGCGGCACTGATATGGCAAGTATCGACAAGGCGCTCCGCATGGGACTCAATTTTCCCCGCGGCCCGTCTGCAGTAGTTCGATCACACGGCTTGCCTGCAATTTTGGCGATGTTAGAGACGCTTGAGGCGAACGCGCCTGCCTATTTGAAAGGACGTTATGCCCCTTCGCCAGCTTTACAGGATTTGCAGTAACAGAAGCGTTCCTATGTCGCGGTTGGCGCACCCCGCTTGGTCGGCAGGGCAGCTACTTTCGCGTTTGCTGAAACAGTACCCGCGCTACTGCAGATCGGCTCTGCGCCACCGGTTTGGATGCCATATTAGCCGGATTGCGTGCAATCTCGCGCCATGCAAGTCGGTTTATTGATCGTGGTGGAGTCAAAAGTATCAGCCGCGCGTCTTTTGCGATGCCAATGGCCGAAACTGCATTTGATCGCCGAGCCGAGATTTATGACAAAACAATCGGTTGGTGGATTGCGCACCGGCAGATTACTGCAAAATTCCGGATTGAATCGATGCCAGAGACAACAAGATATTGAAATGTGGCACTAGTCGCGCCGATCAGTATGCTTTGACCTTTCGAAGTCAAACTCGTTTCGACACAAGCTGCCTGCCGCAACAAAGAAGAAGGCACTAACCTAGCCAAAAAAGGTGAATCCGCCTTGGTGACGCGAGATAAGCATCCGCGCCGGGAAACTCTGGAAAAGTCTAGGCCCTTTCCACGCCGTTTCGCAAACGGGGCGCCATTTCAGCATGTTTAGGCGTTGGTCGGGCGTGGTGGCGATGCCCTTGCGCGCAGTTTAGGCGCGTCGATGGGTGGCTGCGACGCGCGCGACTTCCTCATAAATGCCTGACAGAAGGTTAAGCGTCCGTGTCGCCTCTTCAAGCCGCCCAGCGAAGCCCGGCAGATTGGCAATGGCGCCGATAAGCAATCTCCGCCGCAGTGCGCCGTAGTCCTCGGTCACTTTTCGCCCTAAATCGGACACTTCATAAGTGACACCAGACCTCCCAGCACCTTTGCGTATCACCAACCCGGCCCCTAGCAGCTTGCGAAGGGAATACTGAATATTTGGCACATCGTCGCGGTTGGTCAGGCGTGCCAGATCCTTCATGGTCTTCGGACGTTCGTTCATGCGGATGATGTGCAACAAGGCATTTTCCGGCCCTGTCGCCGCCAAATCGCAGACGGATGCCAGGCATTCCGATTGCCAGCGACCGAATCCTTCGAAAGTGCGCATTAGTGCAAATTCCAATTCGGTCGTATCGACCTCAGTCGGGTTTTCGGCAAGATGCCAGCGGTAATCTAACGCGTCGGCACCAGCAGTCCTTTGAGTTTCAAGGGCTTTTTTTGACATTGTGTGCCTCATTTTTGAACTACAGAATTGCCTGTGAAATGCGTTGACGCAATGTGAATTTAAGATAGACTTTCAAGCATAAAATAAATCTAAAACAGGGAGCCGCAACAATGACACAGAACCCGATGCTATCGGGCGACCACTTTCGCTTGGGCACTTTCTCAAGCAATTGTTCGTCCGGAATGACGCCTACCAAGATAGCCGAACGCTGGGATAATAGTTGGGATAACAACCTTGCCTTGGCCAAAATGCTGGACGATGCAGGTATCGACTTCATGTTGCCGATCGCTCGTTGGATCGGCTACGGTGGTGAAACCGACTTTCATGGCGGTGTGCTCGAAACCATGACATGGGCCGCGGGGTTGCTTGCTTCGACTAAGAATATCGCGGTGTTTGCAACCATTCATACCGCAGCCAACCACCCGGCCGTGGTCGCCAAGCAAATAGCGACTATTGACCAGATTGGCCACGGTCGCGCTGGTTTGAACATCGTCGCGGGATGGAACAAACCGGAATATGAGGCGCTAGGATTAACTTTGCCAGATGACCACGAAACCCGATACGCCTATGCGCAAGAGTGGTTTGATCTAATCCGCAAACTGTGGACTTCAAAGGAACATTTCGATTGGAACGGAAAATTCTTCAAGGCCAAACGCATAAAAGGTGATCCTGCCCCGGTCCGCGGGTCGGTGCCGATCATCAACGCGGCAGGAAGTCCGCAAGGGCGCGAATTTGCCACCGACAACGCCAACTTCTTGTTCACCCCGGCGATTGATCTGGATCGGTCAAAAGTTGAAATCGGCGAACTGAAGGCGCAGGCAAAGGCCAAGGGGCGCAAGGTGGACGTGCTGACATTCAGCCACGTCATTTGCCGCCCAACAGAAGCCGAAGCGCAGGCATTCCTAAAGCATACCGCCATCGACAATACTGATGCCGATGCCGTAGACAATCTTGTGCGATTGCAATTCGCCCACGCTCATTCTTTCCCGCATGACCTGCTTGCCCAAATCAAGCACCTGTTTGCAATGGGACATGGCGGTTTTCCTTTGGTCGGAACGCCAGATCAAGTGGCCGCAGGTTTGATCAAATTGCATAAGACGGGATTTGCAGGAACGACTCTGTCATTCGTCGATTATGTCAAGGAATTCCCCTATTTCCGCGACACAGTGCTGCCAAAGCTGAAAGAAGCAGGAATTCGCTAAGTCACGGCGCTGTTTATTTTCAGGCATCCCCATTCGCTCGATCGTGGGCAAATGGGGATGCCTGTTGGTTTAAGAAAAACTTGAAACGAGGCGAGTCTAAGTGGACGCCCGAGTGGATACTCAGGCCGCCGTTTCTAAGCTAGGTGAACGACCTTATGGTTTGCAACGCGCCATCAAGCGCATGGCCATTCTCATCCAACAACGCGGCCTCGCGCAGACGGCGGGCCCAATCGGCTGCATCATCGCGGTCGACAACCAGAGTGATGCCTTCCATCACGCGATCGAACTTTGACAGCCCTCGCGAATGGGTGTCCGAATAGCCCTTAACCAAGCGGCGACAGCGCAGTACTTCGACACTGAGGTCGTATTTTGATGGCAGATAGCCAAGCGCGACAGAAAGCCAGTTGTTCAAATGCGCGATTTCTTGGTGGTGACGCAAGGTGCGGCGGCGATACCCGCGCAGGCCGCCCAAGGTGTGCAGCAACAAATAATCACGCAAACTATCGCTTCGCAGGCGGCGACCTCTATTGAACCAACGGTCAAGACGCGCCATCCATTTGCCGCTAGCCTCGACATGCGCGCCCAGTTTGGCAGGTAACATACCGGCAATTTCTTCGGCCCGTGGATGCAAAAATTCTGTCAGTTGCAGTAAGTTGGCGTGAGTTGCCCCCATTTCGGTGCGAATTTTGGCAGCGCGCGCGGCACGGGTTTTTAAATCGGCCACTCGAATTATGTCGTCATATGCCATGGCGTTGGCGATATACTTTGCCGCCTCTCGCGATAGGGAAAAGCCATTCGCACCACTGTCCTTAGCCAAGACAGTCTCTAACAAGGCCAAATATTCGGATCCGTAAGATACATCCTGAAAGTCGACCACCTTGCGTAAACCGGGGCCAGCCATCTCTGCCACGGTGGCAGGCAGTGCTGCCACTCGGGCTTCAAGAGCGTGCCAATCTGCCAGCATACGCGTGGGGCCAGTCACGGCATTGACCGTCAGCGCTGCCATTTTGACGGGCTTTGCTGCCGCGCCGCGAGCGGCATCATATCCGGCTTCAAAGGCACGAAGGCTGGGGGCCACGCCTTTGCCAGAAGCCCGAATGGCGGCCTCAAACGCCTCGCGCTTGAACGGAAGTGCATTTGAACCGGCCAGTGCACCAAACAAACTGGCCGAGATCACCGACCCCGCTTCAGTCGCCGCCATTTCCAGGTCTGCTAGCACCAATCGCTGTGCCGCAATTTCAGCAGCGGCAATCACCTCAGCTGAATTGGCAATACCGTCGCCGGGCACTGACTTTTCCGAAACCGCCAAGGCGCGGTGGGTTGAGGCGATAAGAGTGGTGCGATCAGGGGTCACAAACCCTCGCATGATTGCGCGCCCAGCTTCCATCATTTCTGCAGCGATCAGAATATCCACATCGCCAGCAGCAGGTGCGAGCGAAAAGATTGGAGTCGACCCAACGTTTAGCGCCATCTCAATGTAGTAGATCGTAGCCCCGGTTCGCTGCGCTACACCCGCAACCGAGGTGGCCTGACAATGGTAACCGTTGACCCGCGCAAGATCTTCGATCCAGCCAGCCAGCACGCCACCGCCCTGCCCACCCACTGCCATGACGGCGAGTTTGATGATCTGTCCAAGTTTTGGGTCGGGGCTGTCGGGGGTAAACAGGGTCATTGGGACGCCTCGGTGAAAGTCAACCTTTTGGACGCCCGTCGAAGTTGCAACCAGCTGATGATTGCGGTGCGAAATCCAGCCAGCCGCCGCTCGAATCCGCCGGGATTATGCACGATGTCAGCCCGATAAAAACTTGGGCACAGAATTGCGGCATCAGCAACTTCGCCACAGTTGCCGCAGCCGACGCAAGATTGATCAATGCTGGCCACAGGGTCATCGCGCAACGGGTCATCAAGGCGCTTCAGACTAAGGGATGGGCAACCCGACAACCTGATACAGGCATGATCCCCAGTGCAAACAGCTTCATCAATGCCGAAACGAGGAGCCTCGACGCGTCGGCCCTCCTTGATTGCTTTTGCCCGCAATGGTTTTTCCCGCCGCTGCTTGTTCAGCATACACTCGGAAGAGGCTACAATAACCTTCGGGCCGGGCGTGTCGGTCGTCAACGCTTCACGTAGAATGTCTCTAACCTTGCCCACGTCGTAGGTCCTGTCGATTTGGCGCACCCAATTCACACCTACACCCTTCAACGCTTTCGAGATCGGATTTTGGGTTGCCTTCGATGGATTTTCGGCACGCGAAGACATCACGTCCTGGCCACCTGTCGCAGCTGAATAGTAGTTATCGACGATAATGGCGACCGAGTCTGATTTGTTGAACACCATATTGCCGATCGATGATGACAACCCATTGTGCCAAAATCCGCCATCGCCCAGCACCGATATCGCCCGTCTTTCGCCGCCGCCGTCGAATGCCGCATTGGCGGCAGGCCCAAGCCCATAACCCATTGTCGCGCCGCCAATCTCAAACGGAGGCAGGCAGGCGAAAAGATGACAGCCAATATCTGCGGTAATCTGCAACTTTCCGGTTTCCTGTTGTACCAATTTCATCGCCGCGAAGATCGGCCGTTCCGGGCAGCCGGTGCAGAACCCTGGCGGGCGGATCGGTACGGTTTTAGATAGATCTGGAATGACAGGCACATCTTGGTTGGGGGCCCGCACTTGACCTGAAAGCAATTGAGGCGCCGCAGCCTTCAAGAATGCGGTCACACCATCCAGCAAAACCGCACCCGTGTATTCCCCCGCCATCGGCAGCAGGTCTTTGCCAAAAATCTTTACTGTCGATTTCGCCCGATAGAGCATTGTCGAGAGACCTTGCTCGATGAATTCGGGTTGGCCTTCCTCAACAACCAATACGGCGGATTTGCCTTCGCAAAATTCAAGAAACTCTGAACTTATCAATGGATAGGTCACGTTCAAGACATATATCGGCACCTGTGTTTCGCCGTAAATGTCGGCAAGCCCCAGTCGCTGCAAGGCCCGAGCCACGCCATTATACATCCCTCCCTGTACAACAATCCCGACGGGTGCAGATTTGGGTCCAAACTGCTCGTTTAGAGCCTTCTCCAAAATAAACTTTTCGGCTGCTGGCCATCGCACTTTCACCTTGTCCTGCTCGTGCTTGTACGACATTGGCGGCAACACAACGCGGGCAAAATCACTGCGCGGGTCTGAAAGTGCATCCCGGACCGACAGCGTCGGTCGGCGATTGGCGCGCGTTTGGAATGTGCCGGTTACATGGCACGACCGAATTCGCACCATCAGCATGACCGGGGTATTTGATGCCTCGGAAAGCTCGAACCCGTCACTGACCGCTTTCACGATTGACGGCAGGTTGGGCCGCGGATCAAGTAACCAAAACTGTGATTTCATCGCGAACGCATGGCTGCGTTCTTGCATGATCGACGACCCTTCGCCGTAGTCCTCGCCCACAATTACCAAAGCACCGCCAGTCACCCCAGAAGACGCCAGGTTCGCCAATGCATCCGACGCGACGTTAACGCCGACCGATCCCTTAAATGTCACAGCGCCCCGGATTGGATAATGCACCGAAGCGGCCAGCATTGCCGCGGCTGCGGCCTCGTTTGCATTGGCTTCGAACCGCACCCCAAGCTCGCCCAGCAGGTCTTCTGCATCGGCAAGCACATCCATCAAGTGGCTGATCGGCGCGCCCTGATAGCCACCCACGTAGCCAACACCGTTCTCCAGCAATGCCTTGGTGATGGCCAAGATACCCTCGCCCGTAAAGGTTTCCCCCTCGCCCAAACGAAGATGCTCTACCTCTGCCTTGAAAGACCGCTCAGCCATAAGGCGTTTCCTTCTCTATCTCGAGCTTTGCAATAAGGTGCCCGCGTTTTCGTTGGTGCATTGCTTGTTTTGTGTTCGAAACCGTGCCGCAGGGCTTCAGATCTCGTGCTTTCTAATATTCGCCAGCATCTTTTGCAGCGTGCCGACAAAGGCCCGTCGTTCGTCATCAGGGATACCCCGGAACATTCGGGCCTGCGCCGTTGCCATGTGCGGCCAAAGCGCTTCGAAGGCTGCACGACCAGCATTAGTAATGAATACCCGCACTGCACGGCTGTCGCTTGTATCGGTCTCGCGTCGCACCAAGCCATCAGCGTTCAACTTCTCTAACGTCCGGCTTAGGGTCGATTGTTCTACAACCGTATAGACCGCCAGTTCCCGGATCAGCGGCCCATCTACGACCGAAAGCACTGCCAATGCCCGCATTTTTGGCGTTGTTAGACCCAGTTCTGCCAGTTCTTCGCGCAGCGACGCGTTGTAGCGCCCCATGATGCGATTCATCAGGTAGGGCGCGAAATTGGTTAGCCCAATCTCGCCAAGCATCGGCACGATGGGTGTTTCATCGTTCATGCGCCCAAACTCTTTGCGGCATTATAGCCCGAACCGCCGCCAAGCCCCGGCCCTGGATGGGTCGACGCACCGATATGGATCATGCCGCGCACTGGCCCCGATCCATTCGTTGAATGTGCAAAGGGGCGCCAGATAAAGAACTGATCAATCGAACAAGCCCCGCCATAGGGGTCACCGCCAACAAGGTTGATATTCATTTCCTGCAAGTCGGCGGGGGAATAGGCCCGACGTGCAAGCTTGATTGACGCGAAATCTCTGATGTGGCGCGACAATATGGCCTCAATCCGATCGGCAAACGCCTCCCGAATGGCATCGGTCCATTCTGGACCGGTGGCAATGCTACCTGCCGCATCGCCTTTGATGATCTGCGGGGCATCGGGAATTTGCAGCCAAAGGATCGCCTTGCCATCAGGTGCACGGCTGGGGTCAAGCATGTGTGGTTGCCCAATACAGATTGTGGGCACTGCCGGAAGCATGCCGCGTTCTGCCTCATTGGCAGATTTAGAGACGGAATCAACGCCATTGGCCAAGTGAATAAGCGCCACATCATCCAAACCCGGGGTAATCCATTCCGGATGTCGATCTAGCGCGAAATGTAGCTGAAAATTGCCACGTCCATGGCGAAAGGCGGGAACCGCAGCGTTGTCTTGTGGCAGGTTGACGTTTCGCATCAGGCGCCCAAAAAGCTGACCCGGCGTCACAGAGGCCAGCACGTTTCTTGCCGAAAAACTGCCCGATGATGTGCTAACGCCCGTAACACGGCCATTTTCAACCGTGATCCGCTCAACATCGACATTGGTTCGGATAACACCGCCGTTTTCTTCGATCAAAAGGCGAAACGCTTCAACAGCCTGACCCGAACCGCCTTTGACAATTGGTGCACCTGCGGCTTCCAAAGCAAAGGCAATCACTTTGCCCATTTGGGCCGAATAGGCACTTTCCGGTGTCAGGCCAGTGTGCAAAACCCAAGGTGCCCACAACGCTTGGACCATCGGGCTTTGATACGTCGTCTCAAGCCAACCCCGTGCCGGTGCAAGGGCTTGGCCAAACCAAGTCGCCAGACCGCGCAGACCCCGTTTTCGGACCTGACGGAATAGCAACTTTGCGGTTTTCCATGACCAAAGCGGCCCGCCAAGCAACGCAAACAAGAACGGCGCATCGGCTTCGATGCCGCCAACGTCAGCGGCGTGGCGATCGCCATCTCCGGGTGCCAAAGCATTGAATTTGGCAACGTTAGAGCCTCTATCGGTGCTTAGAACCAATGCCGACCCATCGGGGCGTAAAACTGCTGTCGGATGAGCGGTGTGGCAAAACAGAAGCCCATGCCGGGCGAGGTCGGCCCCCAGTGCAGCATGGGCAGGAGACGTCAGGAACAAAACAAACGTTGCGGCCATTACATCATGTTGGAAACCGGGAAGCGTGGCTTCTTCGGTGCGCATACATCCGCCAAGGCGGTCTTCGCGCTCGAGCACCAGAACCTTGTCGCCTTTTCGGCTAAGCATTGCTGCCGCCACCAAAGCATTGATCCCGGAACCGATGATGATGTGATCGAACCGCTCCATCTTAGGCCTTGGGAACCAATGCCAGCGCCCGGATCGGCGAGCCGGTGCCGCGCTCGATCTTCAGAGGAGCTGCGATTAAAATTGCCCCTTTGGCCGGCAGTTTGGATAGGTTTGCCAAGGACGCAAGACCATAGCGGTTTGCCTTGTGCAGCAGATTATGCGCCGGGTAGGGCGGGTTCATGCCCCCCGCCTGGCCCGCATCGGTGCCAATGCACTGGTTGCCCCAGCCAACGATTCCTTTCGACAGCAGGTATTCAATGCAATCCACCGTCGGCCCTGGTGAATGCGGGCCAGTGGCGTCGGCGTTCAGGTACAGGTTTTCGTCATGCGCCCGCGTATCCCAATCGGAACGCATTACCACCCATTCTCCGGCGTTAATGGTGCCGTGCTTGGCTTCCCACGCTTTCACCATATCGGCGGACAGCAGAAAATCGGGATTTTGTGCCACCTCTTTTGAACAATCGATCACGTTCACCGGTGCCACAAGGCGCTGCATCGGGATCGTATCGGTAAAGCCGTCGGCGTAATCTTTGCCGGTAATCCAATGGTGCGGCGCATCAAAATGGGTGCCGGAATGCTCGCCCAGCTTCAGCCAGTTCCACGCCCAAAACGGTCCATCCTGATCATATTCGCTGATCCGATGGATTTCGATTTTCGGCGTATCCTTAGCGAAATCCGGCGGCAGCTTCAAAAGCGGAGTATTGGGGCCAAGGCTGCCCGAGCAATCCACCACCTCTACCCCGCCCGAAAGCAGCATAGCGCCAAGACTTTCCAGAAGTTTCGCAGAGCTCATTCTATCTCTCCCATTTTCGCGGCGGGTCTTTTGGCCCGCATCATGATCATGAATCATGCTAGACATAATTAAATGCATTTGCAAATATCTCTGAGAGCGATGGGGAAAATGGGATGTCCGATACCTTTGATGCAATCTTGATTGGTGCGGGCCACAATGCGCTGGCTTCGGCACTGCATCTTGCCGCAAAGGGTTGGACCGTTGCGGTATTTGAAGGGGCCGCCGTACCGGGTGGCGCCATCAAAACCGGGGCATATACGTTGCCGGGATTTTCGCATGATTGGGCCGCGATGAACCTGTCTTTGTTCGCCGGATCGGCCTTTTTCAAAGCATATGGGCCGGAATTGGTGTCGCAGGGGATGGCGTTTGCACCAGTGGCCAACGCTTTTGCGACGGCGTTTCCCGATGGCCGCTGGCTGGGCGTATCCACTGATGTAGCGGCCACAACGGCCCGGATTGCGGCGTTTTCGGCCAAAGATGCGCAAACATGGCAAGAATTGCTCTCCGCGTTTCCCGGCGAGGCGCAGCATCTGTTTGGCCTATTGGGCAGCCCGATGAAATTTCGTGCGCTTGCATATTTCATGTTTAAACTATTGCGCGCAAAGGGTGTTTTCGGTGCGCTTGACTTGGGGCGCTTTCTGGTCGCCAGCCCCCGCGCGTGGTTGACTGAGACGTTTGAAAGCGACCACGTTCGGACAATGCTGGCTGCATGGGGCATGCATCTGGATTTTGCCCCCGATGTGGCTGGGGGCGCACTGTTTCCCTATCTCGAGGGCATGGCCAATCAGGCTTTTGGAATGGTCCTTGGAAAGGGTGGCGCCAATGTAATGATCGAGGCGTTGGTCAAGGCCGTTGAGGCGCGGGGTGGGGTCATCGAGTGCAACGCAACCGTGACCCGGATCGTGCATCTAAGAGGGCGCGCAGTCGGCATTGAATTGGCCGACGGGCGGTCCTTTCACGCGCGCAAAGCCGTGATTGCCGGAGTAGCACCAAACGCCTTGCTCCGGATGACTGGCGCAAGCGGTGATTCGCAGTTCGATGTGCGTATGCAGAACTTTGCGCATGCACCTGGTACGATGATGGTGCATTTGGCACTAAGCGATCTGCCCGACTGGACGGCAGGCGACGCCCTAAAGCAGTTCGCCTATGTGCATCTTGCGCCGTCGATGGATCAAATGGCGCGCGTGTATCAGCAGGCAAAAGCGGGTTTATTGCCTGACGAACCAGTGCTGGTGGTGGGCCAACCTACCGCAGTCGACCCAAGTCGCGCGCCGCCCGGTAAACATGTGATCTGGCTACAGGTCCGCATGGCGCCCGGCGTGATAAAAGGCGACGCTGCCGCACAAATATCGGCAACCGACTGGACGCAGGCAGCGGAACCCTTTGCTGAAAGGGCGCTGGATATTCTAGAGCGCTATGCCCCCGGAACCCGCCCTAAAATTCTTGCACGACGTATCGTTACGCCTGAAGAATTGGCGACCGAAAACCCTAACCTTGTGGGTGGGGATCAGGTTTGTGGCAGCCATCATCTGTCGCAGCATTTTCTATTCCGCCCCGCCCGCGGTTTTGCTGACGGGGCAACGCCGGTCAAGAACCTTCATATGACAGGAGCCGCCGTTTGGCCCGGCGCAGGTACAGGTGCAGGATCGGGCTACCTTCTGGCCAGAAAATTGGCCGGCCAATGAAACAACAAACCAACAGGGAATACGCCATGAAACTTAGCCGTCGCAGTCTTCTTCAGCTTTCAGTGGCCAGCGCAACGCTGGCAGGGTTTACCATGCCCGTCTTTGCGCAAGCGATCGACGAGCTGGTGATTGCCTATAATGTCAGCTTGCCATCATGGGATCCAACGG
>JBAVTI010000137.1:0-2078 GCA_049696055.1 Paracoccaceae bacterium
GCGATGACGTTCAGGCCGGAGTTGCGGATGATGTCTTTGCCAAGTTCGACGTTGGTGCCTTCAAGACGCACCACCAGCGGCACTTTCAGGCCGACCTCTTTGACCGCCGCCAGCACGCCTTCGGCGATGACGTCGCAGCGCATGATGCCGCCGAAGATGTTGACCAGAATGCCTTTGACCTGCGGGTCAGAGGTGATGATCTTGAACGCCTCGGTGACCTTTTCTTTGGTCGCCCCACCACCGACGTCGAGGAAGTTGGCGGGTTCGGCACCATACAGCTTGATGATGTCCATCGTCGCCATCGCAAGGCCAGCGCCGTTGACCATGCAGCCGATTTCGCCATCAAGCGCGATGTAGTTCAGATCGAATTTCGAGGCAGCAAGTTCTTTGGGATCTTCTTCGGTCTCATCGCGCAGGGCGGCGACATCGGGGTGGCGATAGAGGGCGTTGCCATCAAAGCTCATCTTGGCATCAAGGCATTTCAGGATACCATCGGGCGTCACGATCAGCGGGTTGATCTCTAGCATCTCCATGTCTTTTTCGACGAAGGCTTTGTAGAGGGTTTTCACCAAGGCCACGCATTGCTTGACCTGATTGCCCTCAAGCCCCAGCGCAAAGGCGACGCGGCGACCGTGGAAATCGGAAAAGCCCGAGGCGGGATCAACCGAGAAGCTGACGATTTTTTCAGGCGTGTCGTGGGCAACGTCTTCGATCGACATGCCGCCTTCGGTGGAGGCCACGAACGAGATGCGGCTGGTAGAGCGATCGACCAGCAGGGCGAGGTAAAGTTCGCGCGCAATGTCAGAGCCGTCTTCGATGTAGATGCGGTTGACCTGCTTGCCAGCGGGGCCGGTTTGCACGGTAACCAAGGTGCGGCCCAGCATTTGCTTGGCCAGCTCGGCTGCCTCGGACACCGAATGCGCCAGACGCACGCCGCCTTTTTCACCAGCCTCGGCCTCTTTGAAGTGGCCTTTGCCGCGGCCACCAGCGTGGATCTGGGCTTTGACCACCCAAAGCGGGCCGTCCATTTCGCCCGCGGCGGTTTTCGCCTCTTCGGCCTTCAGAACGACGCGACCGTCGGATACGGGCACACCGTAGCTGCGCAAAAGCGCCTTGGCCTGATATTCGTGGATGTTCATGCTGCGTCCCGTTTGCTGAGAATTTGAGGCGTGATGACACATATTTCCGCAGTCGCAAAACGGCATTTAAGAAGAATGCCGCTTTTTAGGTGGAATAATTGATTTTGTGATCACACGTTGAAAAAGTGTGATCACAAATGGCGCGGAAATCCGTTTGCCGAAGAATCAGTTTTGTGCAGAATGGCAAAGAATGGGTGAATTTGTCAGTGGCGAAAGGGATTTGATGCAGGCTGTCGGATCGGCGAAATGGGGTGTCGTGATGACGGTCGACGAACCCGTGGCCTTGGTTCTGGCAAATATCGCCTGGCACCTGCACACCGGAGCGGCCGAAATTCACGTCTATCTTAGCCGTCCGGAAGACCCGTTGGCCGCAACGATTGCCGATGTGCCGGGATGTCATGTGACCCATTGCACCGACGCGCATTGGCGGGCGATGGGCGAGACGGATGGGCGCCCGGCCCTGCAAACCCGCCGTCAAAGCCTGAACGCCGATCATGCCTATGCCCGGAGTACCGCAGATTGGCTGGTACATCTGGATGCAGACGAATTCCTGTGGCAATCAAGGCCGCTGGGAGAGGAGCTTTTTCATCTTGCCGCGTTTTCGACGGAAGTAACTTTTTCGGTGCGGGAACGGGTTTACCCAGGGTTAATCGCCGGGACATCGGTGCCCGACGACATTTTTGCCGGGGCGTTTCGCAGTGCGCATAAAAGCAGGGCAGGTCTGGACACGCTGATTTATGGTGATCTGGAACCGTTCCTGATCCAAGGTATGTTGGGACATGCGGCGGGCAAATGTGCCGTTCCGGTAGGGCAGGATTTCTTGATCGGGGTTCATTGGGCCTTTCGCGGCAAGCGCGACAAGCACCACCGCGCGCCACAATTTACCAGCACCTCGACCCGGCTTTTGCATTTCGACGGGATGACGCCAAAGCATTGGGT
>JBAVTI010000138.1:0-12399 GCA_049696055.1 Paracoccaceae bacterium
CCGTTAAAGCCGCCGCGCGGCGAGAATTGGCCGCGAAAGCTGGTAAGGGCGATGCCTTCCGAGACGGTGACGCGGTCTAGCCTGACATCAAGCGCCGAGCCCGACCCATCGCCCGCGCTGCCGCCAAGGGTCATGCGGCGCAGATCAAGGGTGCCATCGGTCAGCCGCACCCCGACGGCGCGGCCCTTGCCCTGACCGGTAAGTTCAACCTCGGCATCCAGCCACTCGCCAACTTTGAAGGTGGTAAAAGTTGCCTGCTCCAACCCGCCTGCAGGGCGCAGCGTCAGCTTGCCTTTGGCGACAAGCCCCGGACCCGAAATCTCCAGGCGGTCGACAATCGGGGGGGTAGTTAGCTGGGCGTCAACCTCTAGGCGGCCCTTGGCTCCGCGTGATTTGGTCCAGCCAACCTCGGGCAGGTTCAGGGTGATGCGGTTAAGATCAGAGGTCAGGGAAAGGCGCGGCGTGGTGCCTTTTGCCATATCAACGGTGATTTGCCCCGATCCGGTGCCGGAAATCATGCCATCGGGCAGACCGAGGTTGAATTCGGAAACCGTCAGGGGGGAAAGTTCGACCGTGCCCTCGACCTTGGATTTGCCCCCCGAACCGGGGCCGAAAGCCAAGGAATAGGTGACGTCGAACGGCACTTTGCCGATCTTGCCCGCACCGCTGATTTGCAGGCCAGAGGGCCCGGCGGTAAGCGCAAGGGTGGGGGCCGTGATCACCCGGCCCGGCACCAGAACGTCGGATTGTACATCGGTCAGGGTGCCGGAAACCTGATAGGACACATCGTTGATCAGGATCTTTTGCACCAACGGCAGGCGCAACGTGGCCGACAGTTTTGCCCGCCCCTCACCCAGTTCTACCGACCGACCGGCTTGGGTCATGAAACCAAAGGGTTTTTCATCCAGCAAGGACAGCGCCGCGGTCAGGCTGCTGTCGGTTTTCAGGTTGATCTCGGCCTGAGGCGGGCGCTGCAGGATATCGAGCACCGAAAACACCGATCCGGCCATGTCGATGGTGCCGCCTTTGGGGGGCGTGATCTGGCCGCGATCCAGCACCATGGTATAGCTGCTGCCCTCGATCGTGGCATAGCCGTGGCCCTTTTTGATCGGCGGCAGGGTTTTCAGGAATCGCACATCGGCATCGGCAAATTCATAGCCAAGCGACAGGCGGGGTTCGGTTTGCGGTGCCATGCGAAGCGCGGCTTTCACATCAAACAGCAACCCCTCTTGCACGTTTTCCACCAGCCATTCGCGGGTACGCGGCACCAGCGCCACCGGCCAAAGCGCCAAGAGCCGGTCATGCGTGATGGCGTCCAGCCCGAAATCCAAGCCCAGACGCCAGCCCTTGGGGTCTGCCGAGGCATGGCCGGTGGCAAGCAGGTGCCGCCCGTCTTCAACCAATGCCAACTGGCCAAGATCAACGCGGAACGGATCAAGCCGCAGACGCAGATCCAACGCGCCTTCGGAAAAGGTGACGGGTTCGGCAAACAGGCCCTCGGGGTCGACGTTCACCTGATCAAAACGCACCTGCACCAGAAACGCCTTTGGCAGGCCGCTGGCGACACCGGGCACATAGACATGGCCACTGGCGGCAAGCCGCAGCGACGGGCTTTCTACGGTCAACGCCCCCAGATTGATCCTTTCTTGCGCCGGATCATAGGTCAGGGTCAGCCCGGCGCGGTCAAAGGCGATGGGGCGGGTTTCGGGGCTGGGATGCAGCGAACCCGCATCGAGGGTAAGCGCGCCTTCGAGCGATGCCACTTTGCCCGAGGCATCAAGCGTGGTGGAAAGCCGCCCCGACATCGGCGCGTCCAGCACGCCAAGCCATGCCAGAGGCGGTGCCTGGGCGGCGATATCGCGGGCGGCGACGCGGTCTATGGTGGCGGAAATCCGGGCCTCGCTGTTGGCCTTTTGGCTGATGAAGGTCAGTTGCGCCTGCGCCGGGGCTTGCCCGTCGCTGACCAGGGTCATGCCCAGTTCCATCGCCAGTTCGGCGTCGCGGTTTTCCAACGTCAGCCGGCCATCGCCAACCTGCCAGACCCGTTTGGCATGGGCGTCTTCGAGGGTCAGGGTCAGGCCTTCGGCGTCGATCCGGCGCAGATGCGACAAAGCGGGCAAGGTGAATGCCGCATCCGCCGCATCAAGCAGCGCCCCGAAGCTGTCGACCTGCGGACCGCCCGCCCCTGCCCCAAGCTCCAGATCAAACCGCCCCTGCACATCGCGGCGCACGATGACTTTGGCCCCGACCAGCGTCACCGAGCGGGCGCGCAACTGGCCGCCGGTCAGCGCGCCGGGATCAAAGGCCACCCGCGCCTCGGGCAAGGTAAGGATGGTGCTGCCGCCCGGACGGGTCAGGGCCAGACCCTCCAGCCGCAGACGTGGCACCCAATCGCGCCCCACAGTAATCTCGATGCCGCCGACCGACAGATCAGTGCCGCCCATTTTAAGGGCATTGTTCAGGCGGTCTTCGATTTCGACCACCGCCCACACCGGCAGACGCAGCGGCTTGCCGGTAAGGGCCAGAACCCCAAACCCGGCAGCTGCGACCAAAAGCACCAGACTAAGCAACAGCCACAGGCCAAAACGCCCCCGTTTGCGGCGCTTGCGCAGCGGGGCGGTGGTTTCGGGCGAAAGCGGCGCGGGCACGGAAGCGATTGCTTCGCGGGTACCCTCTGCTTTGCTGCCCAGATCGTTCATTGCCTGCCTTCGTCTGCCGCCTTTTGAGTGGGGTTGCCTTTATCTTTGTCCGAAGGCAACTAAAACAACATAACATACCCGAAAATTGCGCAAGGAGCCGCCCATGCCCGCTAATCAGATCGCCCCCGATTTCACCTTGCCGCGCGATGGCGGTGGCAGCGTCACCCTATCGGCGTTGCGGCCCGGAATGGTGGTGCTGTATTTCTACCCTAAAGATGACACGCCCGGATGCACCATTGAAGCGATTGATTTCACGGCCAAGGCCGATGAATTCGCCCGCATTGGCGCGACCGTGATCGGCATTTCGAAGGATTCGGTAAAGGCGCATGACAAGTTTGTGAAAAAGCACGGGCTTGGCATTGCGCTGGTTTCCGATGAGGCCGGGACCACCTGCGAAGAGTACGGCGTGTGGGTCGAGAAAAGCATGTATGGCAAGACCTATATGGGGATTGAGCGCGCCACCTTTTTGATTGATGGCGCGGGAAACATCGCGAAGGCGTGGCGCAAGGTCACGGTCGCGGGCCATGTTGACGCGGTTTTGGCCGCAGCAACGGCGCTGGCATGACGCTTGCGCAGATGGCGGTGGAGGTCTTGACCACCGCCGATGGCCGCGCCAAGACCGCCCTTGGGCGGGCCCATGCGGCAGCGTGGTTTGCCGCCCGTGCGACAGGCGCGCCAATCGCGGTGGGCCATGCGACGCCGCCAGACCATCCGGCGCGGCCCCAAAAGCCAGAGCTTTTGTCGCCGCGTGACGTGCCGCGCCGCCGCCCCGGCAGCCCCTTGGGGCGCATCGCGCTGCTGCATGCCGTGGCCCATATCGAGTTGAATGCCGTCGATCTGCACTGGGATATCATCGCGCGGTTTTCGCATCTGCCGATGCCGATGGGATTTTACGATGACTGGGTGAAGGCCGCCGATGAAGAGTGTAAGCATTTCAATCTGATATGCGACGTTCTTGAAGCACTGGGCAGCCATTACGGCGCCATGCCTGCCCATGCCGGAATGTGGCGTGCCGCCGAAGATACCGCCCTTGATCTGCACGGCCGGCTTGCGGTGGTGCCGATGGTGCTGGAGGCACGCGGTCTGGATGTGACGCCAGGGATGATTGAAATTTTCGCCAAAGCGGGCGACGTGCAGGCGCTGGCCGCGCTGAACGTGATCTATGCCGAAGAGGTAAGCCATGTCGCCTACGGGTCAAAATGGTTCAACTGGTTGTGTGGGCGCGATGGGTCGGACCCAAAGGAAGTGTTTCACCGTCTGGTGCGGCAGTATTTCCATGGCGTATTGAAACCGCCGTTCAACGAGGAAAAACGCGCCGATGCCGGTTTGCCACCCGATTTCTATTGGCCCCTTGCCGAGCGTTTGGTGCCGCCGGGTGCCGAAACAGCCGATTGATCGGGCCGGAATGCTGGCAAAATAGGCAGGATTACGCCGATACCGGCCCCGATTGCGGCCATTTCCCCCGGTGCGCAGTCAAATTTGTTGCGGCATGTCCGGGGGTTGGCTAATCACGTTCAGGGATGAGAACCGGTGCTTCTGCGCGCCGCCGAACCAAGCATGCTGCCCTGCGATGCCGGTTCGTAATGAATGGAAAACCGCCACGTGCTGACGCGCCTCGATTATCGGATCAACGCCACGCTGGAGCGGTATCTGCCCGAACAGCGACTTTTCCTGAAATCTGATACTGCGACCCGGTTCATTCGCTTGCGACCGCTGACCCAAGCCATCGCTTTGGCGGGTGGGGCGCTGGTCCTGAGTTGGACAATCATTGCCACGGCGATTTTGCTGATGGACAGCATCGGGGCCGGATCGGGCCGTGATCAGGTGATGCGCCAGCAGGCACTGTATGAGGAACGGCTGAACGCATTGTCGTCTGACCGTGATCTGCGGGCAGACGAAGCGGTGCGGGCGCAAGAACGCTTTAACCTTGCCCTTGCCGAAGTGTCGCAGATGCAGGGGCGCTTGCTGGCATCCGAAGACGGCCGCAAGGAAATGGAAACCGGGATTGACGTGATCCAGAATACCCTGCGCCGCACCATTCAAGAACGCGACGAAGCACGCGGCGAGGCAGAGCGCATCTCGGCCACCCTGGCACAGCAGGCCGGGGCGACGTTCACCGATGTGGGCCGGAACCGGGATACTGTCGCCACGCTGCAGATTTTGACCTCGGCGCTGGGGTCTACCGCGCGTGAGCGCGATGATATGTCCGGAGTGGCCGACCGCGCCAAAGAGGAAACCGCCGAAATTATTGCCGAAAAACAAGAGCTTGAGCTGCGCAATGATGCGATTTTTGCCCGGCTGGAAGAGGCGGTGACCATTTCGATGGAACCGCTGGACAAGATGTTCCGCGCCGCCGGCATGTCGCCTGAGGATTTGCTGGGTCAGGTGCGCAAGGGCTATTCGGGTCAGGGGGGGCCGCTGTCGCCGTTCTCGATCTCGACCTCGGGGGGGGCGCTTAGCCCGGACGAGGTGCGCGCCAATGCGATTCTTTCGGGGCTGGATCGGATGAACCTGTACCGGATTGCGGCGACAAAATCGCCCTTTGCCATGCCGATACATACGGCTTTCCGCTTTACCTCGGGGTTTGGCTATCGCCGCGATCCCAAAGGGGCGGGAACCCGGATGCACGCAGGTCTGGATTTTGCCGGTGCATATGGCAGCCCGATCGAGGCCACTGCCGATGGGGTGGTGATTGAGGCGGGCTGGATGAACGGCTACGGACGTGCGGTAAAAATCCGGCACGAGTTTGGAATTGAGACGCTTTACGGCCATATGTCCGAAATCCGCGTAAGCACAGGACAAAGGGTATCGCGTGGCGACCGGATCGGTGATATGGGCAATTCAGGCCGGTCTACTGGCACTCATCTTCACTATGAGGTCCGTATCGGGGGCACGCCCGTGAACCCGAAGACCTTTATCGAGGCAGCGAGAGATGTTTTCTAAAAGCAGAATAAACGAACCCGGATCCAAGCCCGCCGAGGCTGACAAGCCAAGGACGCCTGATATGCCGACGACAAAACCCTCGATGGATTTCACGCCGACGGCCTCGAAGGCCAAGCCGGCGGCTTCGGTATTGTCTTCGGACCTTACCGTGGTGGGCAATCTGAAAACCACCGGCGACATTCAGGTCGAAGGCACGGTTGAAGGCGATATCCGCGCGCATCTGTTGACGGTGGGCGAAAGCGCCACCATCCGCGGCGAAATCGTGGCCGATGATATCGTGGTCAATGGCCGGGTGATTGGCAGGGTGCGGGGATTGAAGGTTCGCCTGACGTCGACCGCACGGGTCGAGGGTGACATCATCCACAAGACCATCGCTATCGAAAGCGGCGCGCATTTCGAAGGCTCGGTTCAGCGGCAGGAAGATCCGCTTGCGGGTGGTGGCAAAGGCGTTGCTGCGGGCAAGATGTCTGACAACGCCTGAACTGAATTCTACCGCAATAACAAAGGGCAGAGCCGAAAGGCCCTGCCCTTTTGATTTTCCACACCCCCGGCAGATGGATTATCTTTCCGGCACCACGCGGCGATAGACGTGCCAACTGGCGTGGCCCAGAATCGGCAGCGTGATAAACAGCCCCAGAAAGAACGGCAGCATACCGATCAACAGCAAGACGCCGATCACCAGCCCCCAGGCGATCATTGCGGGCAAATTCTCGGTTACAACGCGGATGCTGGTGATGATGGCGGTGATGAAATCGACCTCGTATTCCAGCAACAGCGGCAGGCCGACGACGGTAAAGGAAAACAGGGCCAAGGCGAAGGCCGCCCCAACCGCGCTTCCGACCAGCAGCATCACCGGGCCATTGCCCTCGAGGAGCACGCCGGGCGAGGTGGTGACGTTGGTCAGCGCCTGCATCCCCATGAACAGCGCAAAAATGGTATGGCCGACAAAGACCCAGAACATGAACAACAGCAGAATCACCATCGCTATGGATGGCAACTGACGTTGTCTTTGCGCAAAGACCACGCCCAGAACCTGCGGCCAATTCAAGGGAACGCCATTTTCAAGGCGACGGCTGACCTCATACAGCCCGACGGCGGCAAAGGGCGCGAGCAGCGGAAAACCCACGAAGAACGGGATCAACCACCATTCCTCGCCTGCCGCCGACAAGACCGTGTAGAGCACAAACCCACCCAGCACATAGACCGCGGAAAAGAACAACCCGAACAACGGCGCGCGCAGAAAGTCACGCAGGCCCGCCCGTAGCGCGATGCCGATATCGGAGAAGTGGAAATCTTGCAGTTCCGGCAGCTTGGATGCGCCGGTATCCGTGGTTTGGTTCATTGAATCCTCCCGTTTCCAACAGCCTAAGCATGATGGTCGGGAGGGACAAAGTTGTTTTTTGCATACGGGTTTAGCAAGAAAGGCTCAGGCGACAGCGTTGGCCTCGGCGCGCGATTTGCCCGCAACATCTTGCGCCAGTGTTGCGGCCATGAATTTGTCGAGATCACCGTTCAGGACACCATCGGTATCAGAGGTTTCAACCCCGGTGCGCAGGTCTTTGACCATCTGATAGGGCTGCAAAACGTAGGAGCGGATCTGGTTGCCCCAACCGGCATCGCCCTTTGCCTCGTGCTGGGCATTGACGACGGCGTTGCGCTTGTCCAGTTCCACTTGGTAAAGCCGCGATTTCAGCGCGGCCATACAGTTGGCGCGGTTCTGGTGCTGCGACTTTTCCGACGAGGTAACCACGATATTGGTCGGCAAGTGGGTGATCCGCACCGCCGAATCGGTGGTGTTCACATGCTGACCGCCCGCACCGGATGACCGGTAGGTGTCGATGCGGATATCGCGGTCGGGAATTTCAATCTCGATATTATCGTCAACCACAGGATAGACCCAAACCGACGAAAACGAGGTGTGGCGCCGCGCGGCACTGTCATAGGGCGAAATGCGCACAAGGCGATGCACGCCGGATTCGGATTTCAGCCAGCCATAAGCGTTGGGGCCGGAAATTTTATAAGCGGCGGATTTGATGCCCGCCTCTTCGCCGTCGGACATCGAGAGAAGCTCGACCTTGTAACCCTTTTTCTCGGCCCAGCGGACATACATCCGCGCCAGCATCGACGCCCAATCGCACGATTCAGTGCCGCCAGCGCCGGCGTTCACTTCGAGGAAGGTATCGTTGCCATCGGCCTCGCCATCCAGCAGCGCCTCAAGTTCCTTGCCGCGGGCAAGTTCGACCAGTTCGCGCAATGCCGTTTCGGCCTCGGTGATGATTTCGGCGTCGTCTTCAGCTTCGCCCATTTCGATCAGTTCGACGTTGTCGCGTAGCCCCGTGTCGATCAGCGTGTAGGTCGACAGCGCGTCCATCAGCGCCTGCCGCTCGCGCATCAGCTTTTGCGCGCGGCCAGGGTCGGACCACAGATCGCCATCTTCGATCATGGCGTTGAATTCCTCGAGCCGATGCGGGGCTGTCTCCAAATCCATGCGCTGGCCAAGCAGGGCCAGTGATTTGCGGATGGATTCAACGTCTTTCAGGGTTTCAGAGCGCATGGCGATCGGGCTTTCGCGGGGATGGTCAGGGGGGGGTGATAACGGGTAGCGGGCGGGCGGGCAAGGGTTTGCCGCCCGCGCACCATAAGGATCGGTGGTCAGTAAAGCCCGCCGGAACTAAGCGTGCCAAAGTCGGCCTTCTTGGGGATTACCTTGGTCTTGCCGGTGGCGGTGGTGACGGTTGACGCCTGCCCGCCATCGGTTTCACCATAGGCAAACAGCGGCAGGTTCGACCCCATGCCAAAGCCGCCATCGACCATCGTGCCGATGCCAAAGATCGGGTCTTCACCTTCACGGAAGTATTCCGAAACCACGTTATCGCCGGTGGCGTTGTCGGAGAGGCGCGCGCCGGTAAAGCGGTCGATGTTGATGAAATAGCCGCCCGGTGGCACCGCAAACTTGCCGCCACCGTATTTCTTGATGGCCGTTTTCATGAAGCTTTCGAATACCGGGCCACAAAAGCCCGCACCCGAAGCAGAACTGCCCAAGGTGCGCGGCTGATCGTAGCCAATGTAACAGCCTGCCGCGACGTTCGACGAAAAGCCGATGAACCACACGTCTTTGGCATCGTTGGTGGTGCCGGTTTTACCAGCAATCGGCACCGGCAGGTTGATGCCCTTGGCAGTGCCGCGCTGCACCACGCCCTGCATCATCGAGGTCAACTGATAGGCGGTGATGGCGTCCATCACCCGCTCGCGGTTCGACACGATAGCGGGGCCGACCCCGGCATCAAGGCTTGCCAGTTGGCAATCCTCGCATTTGCGTTGATCGTGGCGGTAGACGGTCTTGCCGTAACGGTCTTGCACCCGGTCGACCAGCGTCGGCTCTACCCGCTCGCCGCCGTTGGCAAACATTGAATAGGCCGCGACCATTTTGAACAGTGTGGTTTCCTGCGCGCCCAAGGCATTGGCAAGAAACGGATCCATCGGGTCGTATACGCCAAAGCGTTCGGCGTAACCCGCCACGGTTTCCATGCCGATTTCCTGAGCAATCCGCACGGTCATCAGGTTGCGCGACTGCTCGATGCCGGTGCGCATCGGTGTTGGTCCATAGAATTTGTTCGAGGCGTTCTTGGGGCGCCAAAGACCTTGCGGGGTATCCACTTCGATCGGGGCATCGACGACAATGGTGGCGGGGGTAAAGCCGCTGTCCAAGGCTGCGGCATAGACAAAGGGCTTAAAGCTGGAACCGGGCTGACGGGTGGCTTGGGTGGTGCGGTTGAACACCGAATCCTGATAGCTAAAGCCGCCCTGCATGGCCAGAACGCGGCCTGAAAACACGTCCATCGCCATGAAAGCGCCCTGCACTTCGGGCACCTGGCGCAGCGACCAGCGTTTGAAACTGTCATCATCATTGGTGACGGCACGCACCAAAACCACGTCGCCGACATCGACCAGATCGGCAGGCACCCGGGCCTTTTTGCCCAGTTTGCCATCGGCCAGCCGTTTGCGGGCCCAAGTGACGTCTTCGGCAGGAATAAAATGGCCCTCGGCGGTTTCATCAACGCCTTCGATGCCGATCCGGGCGGTATCTTCACCCAGCGACAGAACCACCGCCGGATGCCAGCCTTCGACATCGCGGGGCACTTTCACCTCGACCAAGGCGGCACGCCAATCGGATTCCGCCGCCAGCTTTTCGACGGGGATCACCTGTTTGGTGCCGCGCCAAACGCCCTGACCCCGGTCATAACGCTCCAACCCGGCCCGAAGCGCCTTGGCAGCCGAGGCCTGCAATTCCGGGTCGACTGTGGCACGGATGGTCAGACCGCCGCCAAAAAACTCTTCTTCGCCAAAGGTGCCGGAAAGCTGGCGGCGAATTTCGTCGGTAAAGTAATCGCGCGGCGGCAAGGCATCACGGAAGGCCGGATAATCGCCGTTTTGCACCGAGCGCAGCGGCAATTCCTTTTCGGAAAGGTAGGTTGCCTCGTCGATATAGCCGTTCTGCCACATCTCGCGCAGCACATAGTTGCGCCGTTCGGTGACGCGGGCCTTGGCGCGCACCGGGTGGTAGTCGCCGGGGGCCTTGGGCATCGCGGCCAACATCGCCGCCTCGTGCGGGGCAAGATCGGCCAGCGATTTGTTGAAATAGGTCTGAGCGGCAGCGGCGACACCGTAAGAGTTCTGACCAAGAAAGATCTCGTTCAGATAAAGCTCAAGGATTTTGTCTTTGCTAAGGGTCTGCTCCAAACGGGTTGCCAGAATGATTTCCTTGATCTTGCGCTCGCCGGTGCGATCCCCGGATAACAGGAAGTTTTTCATTACCTGCTGGGTGATGGTGGACGCACCGCGCACATTTTGGCCACGCGACAAAACGGCATCCTTGGCGGCGTTCAACATCCCCGTCACGTCATAGCCGGCATGAGTGTAGAAATGCTTGTCTTCGGCGCTGATGAAGGCTTGTTTTACCAGATCGGGAATATCTTCGATCGGCGCAAACAGGCGGCGTTCCTCGGCGAATTCGTCGATCATGCGGCCTTCGCCGTTGTAGATGCGGCTGATTGTCGGCGGAGTATATTGGGCCAGGCTTTCGTGGCTGGGCAAACCGCGCGAATACATCCAGAAAATCGCACCGATGGTCAGCGCGCCAAAGAACAGCCCCAGCGTGATCGCTGTGAAGATGGCGCCAAAGAAAGACCCGACAAACCTGACCACGCACAAACCCCTTTGTATCTTTGCGCCTCTATATAGGCAGCGTTGTGCGAAGGCAAAACCCGTGAGCGTGATAAAGCGGGCTTTGGCCGAAACCCGGCCATGTTTATTTGCGCAAAAGCCCCGATACGGCGGCATCTTCGGCGGCCCAGGACTTTAGCCCGTCGCGCAAAGCCTTTGCCATATTGCTGCGCCAAACCGGGTCTGTCAGCCGCGCCAGATCGCGTTCCGAGGACAAGAACCCAAGTTCCAGCAAAATCGACGGGGTATCTGGCGATTTCAGCACCGAAAATCCGGCCTGTTGGCGCGGGTGGCGGTGCATTTTCAGCTTGGCCGCCTTGATCGACGATTCCAGCGCCAACGCCAGCCGTTCGGTGCGTGGCGTGGTTTCGGTGCGCGCCATATCCATCAGCACGGCGGCGACCAGATCGTCTTGTTCCGTCAGATCAACGCCCGCCAACAAATCATCGCGGTCGTGGCGTTCCGCAAGCGTTGCCGCAGCCTCGTCTGACGCTTCATCCGACAGGGTGTAAAGCGTGGCCCCTGCGGCCTCGCCTTCGGCCAAGGCATCGGCATGCAGCGCCACAAAGACATGCGCCCCGGCAGCGCGCGAAATCGAGATTCGGGTTTCAAGTGGCACAAACACGTCTTCTTCGCGGGTCAAAACCACCAGAAAATTGCCGTCGCGCACCAAGGTTTCTTTCAGCTCACGCGCGAAGGTCAGCATCAGATCGGCTTCGGTTTGGCCGTCAGTTTCGGCACCGGGATCAATGCCGCCATGGCCGGGATCCAGCACCACCACCAAGGGCCCCTGGCCTTGCGGCGTCGGGCGCGGCAGATCGGCAGCCTTGGGCAACGCCCAGCCTGCGGGTTCGGGAAGCGCTGCTTTGGCCGAGAAATCAATGACGCTTGCCGGGTCCATTCGCAGCGTGACCCTTGCTAGGCCGTTGTCTGTCGCCATTTCGGCAGAGGTGACCAGATAGGGCCCATCCAGCTCTAAGACCAACCGTGACCAGCCGGGACGAAACACCCCGGCCCGCAAACCTTTGACGCGGGTTGCGGACTGAGGCATCTGATCAATTGCCGCCCAATCCACCTCGCGGAAGTCCATCACCAGGCGCGGCGGCGCATCCAGCACCCGCACCCGCCACGGCACCGGTTGCGACAGCGCCAATGCGATTTCCATGCCGCCGCCCGCATCCACCAGCGATGATTGGGCGGCATCAAACCGGGCAAGGGCAGAAAGTTCCTGCGCCGGGGACGCCAGCGCCGACACCAGTAGCGCCATAAACCCCAAAACCATCGCCCGCATTACGCCCTGCCCCGCCCCTTCATCTTTACCCAAATATCCGCGCCGCAGGCAAAAATGTAAACTCACCTCTGCGCCATGAAGGCGGTTAGCCGCGCCACCCCTTCGACGATATCCGCCGTCGCCCCGGCATAGGAAAACCGCATGGTGCGGGCTCCGCGATGAGGATCGAAATCAAGCCCCGGTGTGACGGCCACGCCCGCGCCATCCAGTATTTCGGCGGCAAGGTTCAGGGAATTGTCTGTC
>JBAVTI010000139.1:0-8776 GCA_049696055.1 Paracoccaceae bacterium
CCCCCGGATCATCGGCAATCGTTGCGCCGGGGCCAGAGGCAAGGTTGTGCCACGTCTCATAGACAAATACCTGGGTCGCCGGGTTTGCTGACCAAGTCAGTTCCGCGAATGCCGCGACCCGACCCGCCGAATCGTTCCATTCAACCTGCCCCGCCAACGGGATAGCCTCGGTCAGGATCAGCACATCGGTCTTGCCCAAAGGCAGCACCGCCCGCGCATCGGTGCCTTCGGCCTCGGCCGAGTTATCCCAGTTATACCGCAGCGGAGCGCCGTTGATGACCTGCGCTGATACACTGACTTCGGCCCCGCTTGCCCGCAATCCGCCCTCGACCAAAGGCGGCAAGTTTGGCCCGACAAGGCTGTGGCCGACGAACAGGATTTCGGTGATCAGCGACAAGATCGACATTGGCAACCCGCTTTGACTGCCCCAATGGGGCGATATTGCCCCAAGCATACCTTGTGACCTGTTGGCAGGCCACCTCTTGCGTGACGCCCGAAGCCCGCTCTGTGCTTCCCGGAAATATCTGCTATCTTTGAACAAGAAACCCAGATCGGGACGCACCCTTGCTAACCATTTTGCTAAATCGTGATGCCACCCGCGCCTGCCTGTTCTATCGGCTTGAACTGGCGACCAATCTGTTTGGTGATTATTCCGTGCTGCGTGAATGGGGCCCCAAGGGCGCGCGCGGGCCAAAGGGTGGCCGCCGAATGATCACAGTGTTTTCCAACTTGCGCGAGGCGTGTCTGGCCACGGAACGCTGGCATCGGCGCGCGGAACGGCGCGGCTACCGCAATGTGGCGGGCGGTTTGAATCTGTCAATGGAAAGAGCGGCTTGATGACCCATCTTTACGTCCGGGCAGAACAGCGCGCCAACGAAGATCGGGTCGGGCTTACGCCGCAGGGGGCGGCGGCCCTGATTGGTGCGGGCATCCGCGTCACGATTGAAGCAAGTGGCAACCGCGCGATCGGCATCGAAGGCTACCGCGCTGCTGGCTGTGCAATTGCGCCACAGAATGCTTGGCCCTTGGCCCCCACCGATGCCATCATCTTTGGCCTGAAGGAATTGCCTGAAGATGGCACGCCATTGGTTCATCGGCACATCCTGTTTGGCCATGCCTACAAGAACCAGCCTGCCGGAAAGCTGCTGCTTGAGCGGTTCAAGGCCGGAGGCGGCACGCTTTACGATCTGGAATCCCTTGTTGATGACAAGGGCCGTCGCGTCGCGGCCTTTGGCTATTGGGCAGGCTATGCCGGGGCAGCGGTGGCGTTGAAATGCTGGGCGGCACAAGCCCGGGGAAGCATCTGCGGCCCTGTGAAAAGGTATCCCGGCAGGGCCGAACTGCTGGCCGATTTGGAGGCCGAACTTGCGGCGGTTGGTTCAGATCGCCCCCGCGCCCTGATCATCGGGGCACTGGGACGCGTCGGCGCCGGGGCGGCTGATTTGTGTGCGGCACTAAACGTCGGCGTCACCAAATGGGATATGGCCGAAACGGCACACAGCGGCCCCTTCCCCGAAGTGCTTGCCCATGATGTATTTTTGAACTGCATTCTTGCCCGGCCCGGTTGCCCGGTGTTTGTGCCTGCCAATGCCAAGTCGGCCCCCCGCGCGCTGCGGGTTATCGGCGATATCGCATGCGATCCAACATCCGATTTCTCGCCGATCAAGGTATATGACCAAGTGACCAGTTGGACTGCGCCTGCCTTGCGCGTTCATGACATGCCACCGCTTGATGTCACGGCGATCGACAATCTGCCCTCGCTTTTGCCTGTCGAAAGCAGCGAGGATTATGCGGGTCAATTGCTTGGTTCTTTGCTTGGCTTGACCGACTTGGAGACAGGTGTCTGGGGGCGCGCCAAGGTGGAATTTGACCGTCATTTGGCGGATATTCGATAAGAAAACACGCAGGTCATCTGCCCCGCCCGCAGACCGAGTGCGCAATTACAAATCGCGCTATTTTGGCGCAAACAGACGGTAGTAGGCCCAATCGGGCAGCAGTTGCCCACCCCGAAACAACCACGAAAACACGGTCGGAAAGCTAAGCTTGAAGCGGTTGCTGTCCATCAAACGCATCATAAGGGCAGCGGCTTCGTCTGGCTCCATCAGGAAGGGCATTTTAAAATCGTTCTTGTCGGTCAATCGCGTGCGGATGAAGCCCGGATTGGCAAGTTGCACCTTGATGCCAGTGCCGCGCAGATCGGCATAAAGGCTTTCCGCCAGCGCCATTGTCCCCGCCTTGGATGCCGCATATCCGATTGCGCCGGGCAAGCCGCGAAACCCCGACAGACTGCCAGTAATGACCACATGCCCCTGCCCACGCGCCACCATGCCGGGCAGCACCGCGCCAATCACCCGTGCGCAACCAGTGAAGTTGACGTTACACATTGCCTCTACCTGTGCCGCGTTCCAGCTTTGCGCCGCCATCGGCCAGTAAACCCCTGCCAGAAACACCACGCCATCAACTGCACCCAGCTGCGCTACCGCTGCGGCGACCGATACCGCGTCACCCACATCCACCACCAAAGACTGCGCCCCGGCGGGCAGCGATGCCACCGCTTTGGCCAAGGGTTCGCCCGACCGGGCTGACAAGATCAATTCTGCCCCCCGCGCGCTCATTTGGCGCGCCAGTGCGAGGCCAAGCCCTTCGCTTGCCCCCACCAGCCAATACCGCTTGCCGGCAATATCCATCACGCTGCCACCACCGGGCGCATTGTCGCCACCAGTTCGGCAACCTTGATGCCGAATTTGCTGAATTGGCTTCGGTTTATGATGGTGCCGTTCTCCATCAGATACATCCAATCAACCACATCCAGCACATGCCCCCCGGCGTCGGCACCAAGCTGGATCCGGTAGAACAATTGCACCGCCGGCCCCACAACCCGCCCCGACCCGGCACCAATCACATCGGGCGCCTCTGCATGAATATGGCCGTCATCGTCTAACCGCAGGGTCCAGCGCCGATCCTGCACTGTGCCGTTATCATAGAGAAAATGTTCGGTCATCACCCCAACATTGCCATCCCAATGCACATCCATGTCGGCAATGAAGCGCGAGGTCACACGCCCCAGAAGTCCGTAAATCACCCCTTCGCATAGGATCGGACCATTCAGATGCTGGCGCAGAACAAAGCGCGGGCCTTTGCCCAAGAATGCCTCGGGCCTTTGCGCTCGAAAGCTGAACAGTTTTGCGTACAGAGCAAAGCCCGCCAAGGGTATCGCTATTCCCAACAGCAGAAAAAGCATTGGAGTCATCGATCAGGCCTCCGGAACGGGGGTTGCGGCCAAGAGGGTGATGGCCACGCGTTCTAACCGACAGGGCAGTGCGGCATCTGACAGAGCCAGTTTTTCCGGGGTCGATGCCGGGCTAACCGTGCAGGGCACAAAATCTGGCACCTGCGATATCGGCAGCAACGTCACCGCCACCACGACAAAGGCCGCAAACAGCGCGCATAACGCGAGACTGCGCCGCGTCAAAGTGGCGCAAGAGGCCGTCATTTTGTCACCTCATCCACCGGCGGCACGGGGCGGCGATGATAGCGCACGCCCTTCAGCGCCAACTTCAACGCCTGCCAATGTATCAATGCCAGCACGCGTCGCGAGCCGAACGGACGCCTGAAACAGGCCCGCAAGATCGCGCCATTGGTCAGCGCCCGCCGAGGCCCGATCAGTGTGGCATAAAGCCCGCCCTCACCGCTGGAATAGTCGATCCAAATGCCAATCCGATCGGCGCGAATATCAAACCGAAAAGCATAGCTGCCTTCGATGGGTTGAAACGGCGAAACGTGAAAGATTTTGGTCGCCCTTAATGTGTCTTCGCGCGTTATCGGTGCCAGATCGGCGCGGTGACACAGATAGGAGTGGCGATCTCCAAAGGTATTGCTGACCTCGGCAAGCACCACGCGCAACCCTTTGGTATCATGGCACAACCAAAACGATACCGGATTGAACACATGCCCCAGAACCCGCGGCTGCGCCAAAAGTTCGATGCGTTCCGCCCCCGGCAAACCATGCGCTGCCAGCACCTCGCGCACCCAGGCCACACCGCGCCCCAACCCAGGTGCACCGCCATGATCCGCATCCCAAACCGACGTCAGATTGCCTTGGTTGCGCGAAAAAAACCTTGGTCCTGCCGCCTTATCCGCATCCAGCAGAACATAATCCACCCCATAGCGAAAACGGTTTTCCACGGCACCCTTGCGGCCATGAAACGTCGTGCCAGCGATGTGGTCTACCTGCGTCATGCCGCTACTAGCCGCAACCGGATTTGCAGTGCGTGAGCAACGTCAACGGCGCTTGCAAAGCCGTCTTCGTGAAACCCGTTGCCCATCCATGCCCCGCAAAACCACGTGCCCTTGGTGCCGTTCATAGACCGGATCGCCGCTTTGGCCGCCTGTGCAGCAGAATCGTAAACCGGATGGCGGAAAGTCACGACATCATGGATCAGATCGTCACGGATCGGTCGGTTACTGTTCAGTGTGACGAACAACGGGTCATCTTTCGGGATCGGCTGCAGGGAATTCATCCAATAGGTCAGGTCAATTTTGTCAGGCTGCGGGCCAGCCGGTTCCGCATAGACCCAGCTTGACCACACCGCCTTGCGCTTTGGCATCAGGCTGGTATCGGCATGCAGCACCGCCTGATTGGACTGATAGCGCACCGCAGACAGGGCCGCCCGCTCTTGGTGCGACGCATCGGCCAGCAAAGCCAAAGTGTCATCCGAATGGGTGGCAAAAACCACCTCGTCAAACGCCTCCCACGCGCCCCCGATACAGCGCACACGCACGCCATTGCTGCGGTCCACCGCCGCAATCGGGGTGCCTGTGCGCAACTCTACCCCTTGATCCACCATTGCCGCTTGCAAGCGGTGCACGTATTCAACCGACCCACCCTGCACCGTATACCACTGATGCTGGTTACTAACCGAAAGCAGCGAATGGTTTTGAAAGAATTGAACCAGCGCCTGCGCCGGAAAATCCAGAATCCCCTGCACGGGCGTCGACCAGATCGCCCCCGAAAGCGGCAAGATATAGTAATCCCTGAACCAATCCCCGGTTCCCAGATCGGCCAAGAACTCTTTGATCGTCAGATTAGGGTTTTGCGCCACTTGAACAGCATTCGCATTGAACCGCACTACATCGCGCAACATTCCAAGGAAGGCCGGATTGACCAGATTGCGCCGCTGCGCAAACACCGCGTTCAGGCTTTTCAGGGCATATTCCAGCGCCCCCCCGTTTATGGATGCGCCAAAGCTCATGTTGCTTTTCACCACGGGCACATTCAGCCTGTCAAACAGGCCAACCAAATTGGGATAGTTCACTTTGTTGTAGACGATAAATCCGGTATCCACCGGCTGATCGCCCTTGCGCCCGGCGATCACCGTGCGGGCATGGCCACCCAGCCGCGTCTCGGCCTCGAACAACACAACCCGGTGTGTATCGGCAAGCAAATGCGCCGCTGCCATGCCCGATATGCCCCCACCAACGACTGCAATGCGCCGGGGAGCTGCTACGGGCATTTCAAATCGCATGTGACAACTTTCCTGATGATGTTTTGAGGTGGATACGCGGCACCGTGAACTTCGGATCACTTGGGAATATCTCGGCCAAGTGATCCAAGCCGCGTGGCCCCGCGTAAGAGCCCCATGATGCAAAGCTTAGTAACCGCACGGAATATGGATGCACGCGACCATCGACCCGCCTATGATGCGGCACCAAAACCATTTTGGCGTCGGAAGGAAACGTGCGTCGTGACGCAAATACCAAATGACCCCGATTGGTCTGCCCTGCTGCTTGCAGTGCGCGACAATCAGGATCGTGACGCTTTCGCCCAGTTATTTCGTCACTTTGCCCCACGGGTGAAGGGATTTTTGATGAAATCGGGGGCTTCCGCCTCGCTTGCCGAGGAATGCGCACAGGATGTAATGGCCACGCTTTGGCAAAAATCGCATCTTTTTGATCCCTCTCGTGCGTCGGTCGCAACGTGGGTGTTCACCATCGCCCGCAATCGCCGCATCGACGCGATGCGCAAATCGCGCCGCCCTGAACCTGAAGAGTTGACGTGGGGGCCAGAGGCCGAACCCGATCAACAAGACGCGTTGGAAATGCAGCAAGAAACCACTCGGCTGGGCGCGGCCCTTGCTCAATTGCCTGAAAAACAGCGCGCCCTGATTGAACGCGCCTATTTCGGCGATCTGTCCCACAGCGAGATTGCCCTTGAAACCGGTCTGCCGCTTGGCACGATCAAATCCCGTATCAGATTGGCGCTGGAACGACTGCGCCACCAGATGACTTGAAAGCACTTAACATGACGATCCGCCATCATTTGTCCGATCCACTGCTTTTGGCCTATTCCGCCGGCCAATTGCCCGAAGCGTTTAGCCTTGTGGTGGCCACCCATTTGTCGATGTGCGATGAATGTCGCGCGCAGGCAGGGGCGTTTGACGCCATCGGTGGCACCGCGCTTTATGGATGTTCGGCGTCGATGTCTGATCAAAGCCTGGCTGCAACCTTGGCCAAGCTCGACACGGTCGCCCCCAAACCGCGGCAAGTCAAACCGCGCGGCCTGTTTCCCGCCCCGCTGCAAGATTACATTGGCGGCGATCTGGCGGCGGTCAAATGGCGATCTCTTGGAATGGGCGTGCGCCAAGCGATCTTGCCCACTGGCCGCGACGCAACCGCGCGCCTGCTTTATATTCCTGCGGGCCAGGCTGTGCCCGACCATGGCCACCGTGGCACAGAACTGACCCTTGTGCTGCAAGGCGCGTTCAGTGACACCACCGACCGCTTTGGCCCCGGCGATTTAGAGATTGCAGGCGAAGATCTGAATCACACCCCCATCGCCGAAGCTGGTGCCGATTGCATCTGCCTTGCGGCCACCGACGCGCCCTTGCGTTTTACTGCGTTGATCCCACGTCTGTTGCAGCCGTTTTTCCGGATTTGACGGTGGGTGCAAATTTCGATCTTTGACCGCCTGTACGCAACCAACTGCGCGCGCTTGCCCAAACGCTGTTCGGACCGGCACAAAGTTAATCGTGCAGCGACAGGCCGCCGTTGCGTTCCAGAAAGGCAACGATCTGATCGACGCCATGCCCCTGCCGCAGCCGTGCCATGACATAGGGGCGCAGCCCGCGAGCGGTCTGGGTGTCGGATTCCAGTTGTGCCAAATCGACGCCAACATGGGGGGCAAGATCGGTCTTGTTCACCACCAGCAGATCTGATCGCGTCAGGCCGGGGCCCTTTTTGCGCGGAATGTCCTGACCGGCGGCGGTGTCGATTACATAAATTGTCAGGTCCGCAAGTTCGGGCGAAAAGGTGGCAGCCAGATTGTCGCCCCCCGATTCGATCAAGATCAGATCAAGATCAGTGTGAATGGCGCAAAGGTCTGCGACGGCAGCAAGGTTGATGCTGGCATCCTCGCGGATCGCTGTGTGCGGGCAACCGCCGGTTTCAACGCCCCGAATACGGTCGATCGGCAACACCTGCGCGCGCATCAGATATTCTGCATCCTCACGCGTGTAGATGTCATTGGTGATCACCGCCATCGAGCAACGGTGTGCAAGCGCGCGGCACAGATGTTCGGTCAGCGTGGTTTTGCCCGCGCCAACCGGGCCACCGATGCCCACCCGCAATGGGCCATGTGAGGAACTGTTCATGTGCGGAAAATCCTGACCTCTTGGGTTTCGTGGCGCATCGAGGCCATGTCGGCCCCCGGCGTAAAGCTGAACGCCGCCGCAAACGGCGCAGTGGCGGTTTCTTCTGCAAGGGCGACCAAATCATCGGACAATCGGGCCAAAAGCCGCTGGCCCTGCGATTGGCCCAGTGGCATGAACCGCACCGCAACCGAAATCAGCTGAGTTGCAAGCCCTTGCAACCACAGCGCCAAGATCTCGGCATTGGACAACGACAGGCCTTGCGTGGCGCGACCAACGGCAATGGCATAGGGCATGTTGGGCGCAGGTGTGCCGGTAATCGCGGCAACCAGCGTCTGAAAGCCACGCCCCATTTCCAGTGCCTCTTGATGGCGTTCGGCCGACGGCATGTAGGCCAGATAAAGCGCTGCCAATGCCAAATGATCGGCATCAGGCGCACGGGCGGCGACCAGAAAGGCAGCATCCAGACGCCCCGCGCCATGGCGCAAGACCGCGTGCAGCCAATCATACAGCGCGCTGGCGTCGCCTACCCGACCCTCGGCTATGGCATTTTCCAGCCCCTGTGAATGCGCAAAAGCCCCGATGGGAAAGGCAGGCGAAAGCAACTGGGCCAGTTGCAGCCTTTCACGGGCCAGATGGCACGGCTTAGCCATAGGCATGTGGAAAACCATGCGGCCCATGATCATGCCCCAAGGTGCGTCCATGCCCATAGGCACCCCCCTCGGGGTGGAAAGCCGCGATCACATGCGCCAAATTTGCGCCAAGCTGGGTCAGCATCGCCTCCAACACGTGGTCTTGGCGGATAGTCAGATGGTCGTTGTCGATCTGGCAAGGGGTGTGGCGATTGCCGATGTGCCAGGCCAGCCGCGCCAGATCGCCGCGCACCTGAACCACCGGCTCTGCGGCGGCGGTAATCTCGATCAGCCGCCCGTCATCCGTTTGCAACGCATCGCCCGCCTCAAGGCTGACGGTTTCTGCCAGATCAACCATAACCGTAGCGCCGCCTTCGGTGACGAGCCGTTTGCGACGCAAAAATCGTTCGTCATAGCCAAGCACCAGACGGGCAACCGCAATGCCTTGCCAATGGCCTTTGCGCAGCAGATTTCGGGCGGGAAGGGGAAAGTTCATCG
>JBAVTI010000140.1:0-2025 GCA_049696055.1 Paracoccaceae bacterium
GCTTTTGAACATCAATACCTATGCCCAGCAGGCCATTACCGGCGGCGTCATTCTGATCGCGGTCAGTCTGGATGTCCTGCGCAACAAACTTTCCGGCGGGACCAGCTGAAGGAGCGGCGGTTTCCACCAGATGGACGAAGGTTCAACAAGATCCGTCTCGGAGGACGAGCGGAAGAGGAGGAGAGACTGATGAAGACCTTTATCAAGACTGCACGCGCGGCGGTGATTACAATTGCAATGCTGGCGGGAACTGCCGCAGTGGCGCAAGACATCACCATCGCTGTTATTCCGAAAGTAGCCGTGCCGTTTTTTGACGACTGCAACACTGGCGCGCAAGCTGCGGCGGATGCGGCAGGCGTTGGCTACCAATGGGTAGTACCGCAGAACACGCAAGGCGCAACGCAGGTCAAGATCATGGAAGACCTGATCGCCCGCCACGTCAGCGGCATTGCAATCTCGGTGAACGAGCCGAAGTCGGTTGAAGGCGTGATCCAGCAGGCGATCGATGCCGGCATCAAGGTCGTGACCTTTGACTCTGACAGCGCTGGCTCGGCCCGCAGCCTGTATATCGGCACGATCAACAAGCAGGCTGGCGTCACCATGGGCAATTCCATGGCTGAAAAGCTGGGCGGCAAGGGCAAAGTGGCGATCATCACCGGCCAGCTGGGCGCTTCCAACCTTAATGAGCGGATCGAAGGCGTGAAAGAGGCACTGGCGGCTTTTCCGGATATTGAAATCGTCGCCACCGAAGGCACCGAAGACGATCTGGCCAAGGCTGTTTCCGTGACCGAAGCCATCCTGCGCGGCAACCCCGATCTGGCAGGCATCTTCGGCATGAGCCAGGTTGGCGGCCCGGCTGTGGCCAAGGTTCTGGCGCAGCAGGAATTTGCTGACCGCAAAGGTGCGGTTGCCGTGTTTGCCTTTGACGATCTGCCCGACACCATTCAGGGCGTGAAAGACGGCTACATCAACGGCATCATGGTGCAGCGTCCGGTCACCATGGGCAAACTTGCCGTCGAACAGCTTGTTTCGCAGATCAAGGGCGAGCCTGCCGGCGGCGACATCGACACCGGCGTCACCGTTGTGAACGCAGACAACCTGGGCAGCTATACCAAGTAAGCTGTCTGTTTGGGGGCAAGGCGTTACTCCCCGCTTTGCCCCCTTTTTCCTTTTGAAAACCGAGGCGTCGATGGGCTTTTTTCTGGAAATGCACGGGATCACCAAGACCTTTCCGGGCGTCAAGGCGCTGAACCGGGTCGATCTGCAACTGGCGCGCGGCGAGGTGCATGTGCTGGCTGGCGAAAACGGCGCCGGAAAAAGCACGCTGATGAAGATCATGACCGGGGTCTACAAGGCGGATCCGGGTGGGGTCATCAAGGTCGATGGCCAAGAGGTGACGATCAAGGACCAGGTGCATGCGCGGTCTTTGGGGATCAGCATCATTTATCAAGAGCTTGCGGTGGTGAACAACCTGACCGTGGCCGAGAATATCTATCTGGCCCGCGAGCCGCTGAACAATCTTGGCATGATCGACGTGCGCAAGATGAACGCCGATGCGGCGGCGGTGCTGGCCGAGCTGGAGATGAACCTTGACCCAAACAGGCTGGTTGGCGGCCTGAGCATCGGGCAAAAGCAGATGGTCGAGATCGCACGTGCGATTTCCTATCGCTCCAAGTTGATCATCATGGATGAACCGACTGCCTCGCTGAGCCATCACGAAGCGACGACGCTGATGCGGATGGTAAAAAAGCTCGCAGCGCAGAATATTGGCGTGGTCTATATCTCGCACCGGCTGGATGAAATCTTTGAAATTGGCGACCGGGTGACGGTGCTGCGCGATGGCATGACCGTAGACAGCCGCCCGATTGCCGAGATGACCCGCGAGATTCTGATCCGCAAGATGGTGGACCGCGAGATGTCGCAGCTGTTCGGCGAACACGCCTCGCATGCCAGCGACCAGATTCTGCTTTCGGTCAAGGGGCTAGGGCTGAAGCGGCCGACGGCGCAGGGCGCGCGGGTTTCGGA
>JBAVTI010000141.1:0-1724 GCA_049696055.1 Paracoccaceae bacterium
ATCCATCCGGCCACCGCGAATGACCTTGTCAAATTCAGCCACCGGAATGCCGACCTTGCGCGACAACGCCAGCGCCTCGGAATACAGCGCGGCATAGCCCAGCGACAGGAAGTTGTTCAGAAGCTTCATCTTGTGACCATCGCCCACCGCGCCGATATGCACGATCTTGGCGGCCCAAGTGGCAAGGATCGGCTGCACGCGAGCAAAGGTGGCGTCACTGGCACCCACCATGCAATCCAGCGTGCCGGCCCAAGCCTCTTTCGGGGTGCGCGACAGCGGGGCATCGATAAAATCAACCCCGATCTCGGCCAGTTCCGCCGCCAGACGCAGACTGACGGTCGGGTCAGAGGTGGAACAATCCACCACCACCGCGCCGCGTGCCAGACCGGGTTTCAGCGCCGCAACCGCCGCCGCAACCTCGGGCGAGCCGGTCAGGCACATCAGAATCACCGTGCAGTTGCGCGCGAGGTCTTCCATCGAGCCGGCTTCCACCGCGCCGCGCGACACCAGATCATCGACAGCGGTGCGTTTGCGATGCGCCACCACAGTCAGCGGAAAACCCTTTTCCACGATGTTCTTGGCCATGCCTTGCCCCATCAGGCCAAGACCAATAAAACCAACCTTTTCTTGCGTCATAGTCATTCTCCGGGTGTGTCAGGACAGGTTAAAGCGGCGGCGCAGATCGGCGATCTGTTCGGGCGTCAGCAAACGCAGCGCTTGATTTTGCAGCATCAGAAACAGCTTGGCGGTTTCTTCCAGTTCTTCAGTGGCATATTGCGCGTTGGCAAGACTGGTCCCGGCCACCACCGGGCCGTGATTTGCCAGCAAAACCGCATGATGAGTGCTGGCCAATGCCCGCACCGCATTCGCCAGATCGGGATCGCCGGGGGCGAAATACGGCACCAAGGGCAGTCGCCCTACCCGCATGACGTAATAAGCAGTCAGCGCGGGCAGCACATCATTCGGGTCCACATCGCGCAGGATACTAACGGCGGTGGCATGGCTGGAATGCAGATGCACCACCGCCTGCGCATCCTTGCGTTCGCCATACATCGACAGGTGCAGAAACGCCTCTTTCGTGGGCGCATCACCAGAAATCAGCCTCCCCGCCGCATCTAGCCGCGACAGCCGCGCCGGATCGAGGGTGCCGAGGCATACGTTCGTCGGCGTCATCAGCCAGCCGCCATCCTCCAGCCGCACCGAGATATTGCCGCTGCTGCCAGCCGTCAGCCCGCGATCAAACAGCGACGCGCCGACCCGGCAAATTTCATCCCGGATGCGGGTTTCTTCAGGCATCGGCAGGCTCCATTTCCAACAGGGTCCAGGCTTTCAGGAAGAAATCCTCGGCGCCAAAGTTGCCCGATTTCAGCGCCAATACCAGATCCGGCCCGGAAATACTGCGCGTCCACGGTACGCCGGGGGCGATTTCGGGGCCGATTTCCAGTGTGGTTACACCAAGCGCCGCCACCACCGCGCCCGAGGTTTCACCGCCCGCAATCAGATAACGGCTGAACCCCGCGTTTTGCAGAAGGCGTGCTACCTCGGCCAGCGTGGTTTCCACCAGCGCGCCGGAAGCGTGCTGCCCCAAGCGTGCCTGAATCGCTTGCAGGGTCGCCGGGTCGGCGCTGGAGTAGATCAGCGGGATGCTATCTTGCGGCTGCGCGTTCGCCCATTCGGCCAGACTGGCGGCTCTTTGCTGGCCGGACAGCAGCGCATCGACATCC
>JBAVTI010000142.1:0-3037 GCA_049696055.1 Paracoccaceae bacterium
GAATGAACCCCATGCAAGATACCGATTACATCATCGTAGGCTCTGGTTCTGCCGGGTCGGTTCTTGCCAACCGTTTGACCGAATCTGGCAAATACCAGGTGACGTTGATTGAAGCCGGGGGCACGGATCGGCGGTTTTATGTGGCTTTGCCGCTGGGATACGGCAAGTTGTTCTACGACCCTGCGGTGAACTGGATGTACAAAACCGAACTTGATGCGGGGTTGAACGGGCAGCGGGATCATTGGCCGCGCGGCAAGCTGTTGGGCGGGTCGTCGTCGATCAACGCGATGGTATGGATCCGCGGGCACCGTGCGGATTACGACGAATGGGGGGCTGCGGTTCCGGGCTGGGGTTGGGATGAGGTTTTGCCCGCTTACCGCGCGATCGAGGATACCGAAGCCGGGGGCGATGCGTGGCGTGGCAAGGGCGGGCCGCTGTTTATCTCGGCCAATACCAAGGGCTTGCATCCGTTGGTGCAGGATTACATCGCGGCTTGTGAAACGGCGGGGCTGCCGTTTAACCCGGATTTCAACGGGGCGGAACAGGAAGGCTGCGGCAATTACCAGATGACGATCAAAAACGCTCGGCGCAATTCCACGGCGCGGGCGTTTTTGCGGCCAGCGATGAAGCGGAGCAACCTGCGGGTGATCACGCGGGCGCAAGTGACACGGGTGGTGATCGAGAATGGCCGGGCGGTTGGGGTGGAATATCGGCAAGGCGGCGAGGTCAAGACCCTGCGCGCGAAGGCCGAGGTGATTTTGGCAGGCGGGGCGATCAACTCGCCGCAGCTTTTGCAATTGTCAGGGATCGGGCCGGGGGCGCTGTTGCAAGGGCTGGGGATACCTGTGGTGCGCGAGAACGCCAATGTCGGCGATCACTTGAGCGATCATCAGGGCATCAACTATACCTTCCGCATGACAGTGCCGACCTATAACGACGAGTTGCGCCCGTGGTGGGGCAAGTTGCGGGCAGGGATGCAGTATTTTCTGGGCGGCAAGGGGCCGCTTGCGAAATCCATCAACCATGCGGGTGGGTTCTTTCGCACCTCGCCGGATCAGCCGCGCCCGAATATGCAGCTGTATATGCAGGCTTTCTCGACGCTGTTGCCACGGGTGGGCGAGCGGCCTTTGCTGACGCCGGACCCGTTTTCGGGGATGTCGATCGGGCTGTCGAATTGCAGGCCGACGTCGCGCGGGCATATCCGGATTAACTCGGCGGATGGCATGGTGCATCCGACCATCACGGCGAACGCGTTTTCGACCGATCATGATGTGGCCGAGATGCTGCTGGCGGTAAAGTTTCTACGCACCTTGGCCAAGCAACCGGCGCTGTCACGGCTGATTGCCGAGGAGTTGCGACCGGGGCCAAGCATGGTCAGCGATGCGGCGTTGATCGCGGATTTCCGCAATCGCAGCGGCACGGTGTATCACCCGTCTTGCACGGCGCGCATGGGCGTGGATGCCGCGACGTCGGTGCTGGATGCGCGGCTGCGGGTGCATGGGGTGGCAGGGCTGCGGGTGATTGATGCGTCGAGTTTCCCGAACCTGATTGCGGGGAACACCAATGCGCCCTCGATCCTGATGGGGTGGAAGGGCGCGCAGATGGTGCTGGCGGACAACCGCTAGGGCTTTCTTTCTGGCTTAAATATCCCCGCGCGGAGCGCTTCGAACTTGGCGGAAGCTGCCGCCCTCAGGGGCATCGAGCCCCCAAGGTCGGCGTTGGCGCGCGCTTTCGGGCGGCGGGATGGCGGCCAAGGTGAGTATTTGGGCAAAGAAAAAGGTGTGCAGCAAAGAGGGCGGTGACGCCTGATGAGCGGCGTGATTATTCGCCGCGCGGGAAGCGTTTGCTGTCTTCGAGGATGTTGAGGTCCATGTGGTTGCGCATGTACCGTTCAGAGGCTTTTTGTAGCGGCTGGTAATCCCAAGGGTAGTAGTTGCCGTTGCGCAGCGCCTCGTAGACGATCCAGCGGCGGGCCTGGGATTGGCGGACCTCGGCGTCGTAGAGTGCGAGGTTCCAGCGGGCGTCGGCCATGGTGCGAAACTGGATCAGGGTGTCGGAGTGAGCGGGGGTGGTGGCGAGGTTTGTCGTCTCATCCGGGTCGGTGGCGAGGTTGAACAGTTGTTCGGGGTCGGCGGTGCAGCGGGTGTATTTCCACTGCCCCATGCGCAGGGCGACCATCGGGGTTATCGAGCCTTCGGCGGCGTATTCCATGGCGACGGGGCTGGTGCGGGGCTGGCCATGGGCAAGGGGGACGAGGGTTTCGCCATCGGTCCAGGAGGCGATATCTGTCATGGAGATACCGGCGAGGTCGCAGAGCGTGGGCAACACGTCGATGGTGCAGACCGGGGTGTCGATCTGGCCGGGCGCGAGGCTGGGGGCGCAGATCATCAGCGGGACGCGGGCGGCGCCCTCAAAGAAATTCATTTTGAACCACAGGCCGCGGCGGCCCAGCATTTCACCATGATCGGAGACAAAGACGATAATGGCCTGTTGGCGGGTGGCGGTGAGAGTTGCCAAAATCTCGCCGATTTTGTCATCTACGTAAGAGATATTGGCGAAATAGGCCTGACGAGAGCGGCGGATATGGTCGGGGGTGATATCCAGACCGCGCCAATCGCAGGCGTCCATCAGGCGTTTGGAATGCGGGTCCTGGGCGTCGTAGGGGATGGTTTTTGGCGGTGTCAGATGTTCGGAATCTTCATAAAGATCCCAGTATTTGCGGCGGGCCACAAAGGGGTCGTGGGGGTGGGTAAAGCTGACGGTCAGGCACCAAGGCCGCGGATCGGCGCCGCGTGAGAGATCGTAGAGTTTCTGCACCGCCTGATGGGCGACGTCATCGTCGTATTCCAACTGGTTGGTGATTTCGGCCACGCCCGCCCCGGTGACCGAGCCGAGGTTGTGATACCACCAGTCGATGCGCTCGCCGGGTTTGCGGTAATCGGGGGTCCAGCCGAAATCAGCGGGGTAGATGTCGGTGGTAAGGCGGCTCTCAAAGCCGTGCATTTGATCAGGGCCGACGAAGTGCATCTTGCCCGAG
>JBAVTI010000143.1:0-2853 GCA_049696055.1 Paracoccaceae bacterium
GATGTACATTGAGGGGATTGACGATGCGCCGGGGTTTGCGGCTTTGGCGCAGGCGGCGCGGGCGGCGGGCAAGGGCATTGTCTGCATAAAGTCGGGCAAGACCGAGTTATCGCGGGTGGCGGCGGCGTCGCACACGGCCTCGCTTGCCGGAGGTGGGGCGGCGTCGAGTGCGTTTTTGCGCCAGGTTGGGGTGGCGGAGGTTAATTCCCCGGCGGAGCTTTTGGAGACGCTGAAGATTTTCCACATGCATGGGCCGCAGATTGGCCGTCGGCTGTGTTCGCTATCGTGTTCGGGGGGTGAGGCCGGTTTGGTCGCGGATTTGGCGGCGCCTTTCGGCATTGAGTTTCCGCCATTGGCGGACGCTGCGCGGGACCGGTTGGGCGCGATTTTGGGGCCGATTGTGACCATTTCGAACCCGCTGGATTATCACACCTTCATTTGGGGCGATGGGCCGCGCACCACGGATGTATTTACCACGATGTTGGCCGGATATGACGCTGGGGTTTTCATCATTGACCCGCCACGACCTGACCGCTGTGATCCGGCGAGTTATGGGCCGGCGCTGGAGGCTATAATTTCGGCGGCCAAGACCACGGGCAAACCGGCGTTTCCGGTGGCGTCGTTGTCAGAGAATTTCGACGAGGGTCAGGCGATTGCGATGATGGCCGAAGGTGTTGCGCCCTTGATGGGGTTGGAGACGGCTTTGGCAGCGTTGCGGGCGGCGCAAACCTCGGCTGGTACGCAAGATTGGCGGCCTTTGGCGGCTTTGCCTGAGCGCGAGGCAGGGTTGCTATCGGAGGCCGAGGCCAAGGCTTTGTTGGCGCAAGCCGGGGTTGCGGTGCCGCGCGGGGTGTCGGGGGCGACTTTGGCCGAGGTTGTGGCGAAGGCTGTTGGGCTGTTGGCGCCTTTGGCATTGAAGGGGCTTGGCTTTGCGCACAAGACCGAGGCGGGGGCGGTGCGGTTAGGGCTTGCCAGCCTTGCGGGGCAGGCAGAGATGCCGGGGGCCACGGGTTATCTGGCCGAGGAAATGGTGGTGGGGGCGGTGGCCGAGGTATTGGTTGGCCTGCGGCGCGACCCGATTTATGGGGTATCGCTGACCATCGGGATGGGCGGCGTTACAGCCGAGGTTTTGGCGGATACGGTGACGCTGATCTTGCCTGTGACCCAAGCGGAGGTTCTGGCGGCGATGCAGCAGTTGCGGCTGTGGCCGTTGCTGGACGGCTATCGTGGGCGGCCACGGGCCGATGTCGGCGCTTGTGCGGCGATGGCGGTGCGGTTGGGGGCGTTGATGGCTGCGGATGACAGTCTGGAAGAAATTGAGATTAATCCGGTGCTGTTGCGGACCGAAGGGGCTGTGGCGGTGGATGCTTTGATCAGAAAGGTCGCAAAATGATGCAGATGTTGACGCATGGCCCGATTCGCACCCGACGTGAGGGGGCGATTTTGGAAGTTACGCTCGACCGCCCGAAAGCCAATGCAATAGACTTGGTGACCAGCCGGATCATGGGGCAGGCGTTCCGGGCATTCCGCGATGACGATAGCCTGCGGGTGGCGATTCTGCGGGCGGCGGGGGAAAAGTTCTTTTGCCCCGGTTGGGATTTGAAGGCCGCCGCCGATGGTGATGCGGTGGACGGCGATTACGGCGTCGGCGGCTTTGGTGGGTTGCAGGAATTGCCGAACCTGAACAAGCCGGTGATTGCGGCGGTGAATGGGATATGCTGTGGCGGCGGGCTTGAGCTGGCGCTGTCGTGCGATTTGATCCTGGCGAGTGCCAATGCGACCTTTGCGCTGCCGGAGATACGGTCGGGGACGGTGGCGGATGCGGCCTCGATCAAGTTGCCAAAGCGCATTCCTTACCATGTGGCGATGGATTTGCTGCTGACGGGGCGGTGGTTTGATGCCGAGGAGGCGCTGCGCTGGGGCATTTTGAAAGAGATTTGTGCGCCTGAGGATCTGATTGGCAAGGCGTGGGATCTGGCGCGGTTGCTGGAAAGCGGGCCGCCGTTGGTTTACGCGGCGATCAAGGAAGTGGTGCGTGAGGCCGAGGATATGCGGTTTCAGGACGCGCTGAACCGGGTGACCAAGCGGCAGTTGGTCACGGTGGACCGGCTTTACGCGTCGGAGGATCAGCTGGAGGGCGCGCGGGCGTTTGCCGAGAAGCGCGATCCGGTTTGGCGGGGCAAGTGAGGGGATTGTTGCCGCTTCTTGGTCGTCTCAGGTTGGTCTTCAAGCGGCCAGAACAGGATGTCCGCAATGGCGGGATCGAAGCCTGCATGCAAATTTGGGGGATCGACAAGCGCAAGTTTTCCGAATTTTCGAACACGTTGACTTCAGACGTCCGGCAGCAGACAGAAGCAGATATTCTCGCAGTTTTTGAATGCGCGAATGAATTTCTTTGGAGCGGCCCGAGCGAACAGCGTTGGGACATGGAGGTGTTTTTGCCTGCATTGCGTAAGAAACTCGCGGCGCAGTTTCCATGGCTCTCGGACCGGGCGTTTCGGAGTATTGCGGGTTATTGTCATTGGATGGCTTGGCACGAGGGGCTTTGAAGCAACGCCTTTCGTCCGCCATCGGCGAAACGCATTTACGACAAAGGGTGTCGCTGTACTCGCAGGTTTTCAGCAGTTGTCGCGATAGCCTGACTGCGTCGACTAAGGAATGAACCCCATGCAAGATACCGATTACATCATCGTAGGCTCTGGTTCTGCCGGGTCGGTTCTTGCCAACCGCCTGACGGAATCGGGCAAGCATCGAGTGACGGTGTTGGAGGCCGGGGGCACGGATCGGCGGTTTTATGTGGCTTTGCCGCTGGGATACGGCAAGTTGTTCTACGACCCTGCGGTGAACTGGATG
>JBAVTI010000144.1:0-4866 GCA_049696055.1 Paracoccaceae bacterium
CATCGCAGGCGAGCGTTTGCCATCGGGGCGCAAAAACACCGTGGCAAAGTTCAACCCCACCATGCCGCCCGACTCCTTGATCATCGCCAACTGCCGATCCGTCAGATTGCGGGTTGAATGCGATACCGCATGGGCGTTGGAATGAGTCGCCACCAGCGGTTTGTCCGACAACTTGGCCACATCGTTGAACCCGGCCTCGTTCAGGTGGCTAAGATCAATCATCACCCCTAAGGCGTTGCATTCCTTGACCAATCTCTTGCCTGCATCGGTCAGCCCCGGCCCCACATCGGGGTCACCCGGAAATTTGAACGGCACTCCGTGGCCAAAGATCGTCGGTCGCGACCATACCGGCCCCACCGACCGCAACCCCATGGCGTAAAACGCGTGCAGCGCGTCCAACCCGTCGTCAATCGCCTCGGCACCTTCGATATGCATGACCCCGGCAATCACCCCCGCCGCCCGCGCCGCCTCAATCTCGGCCGCCGTGAGGCAGATCTTGAACCGCCCGCCCGAAGACCGCTCCATCCACAGCATATGTCCCGCCATCGACAGCGCAATCGGCTGCGCCACCTCCAGCGGCACAGGTGCCGGCAGCGCAATCTCGTAGGGCGGATTGTCCATCATCGCGTCATAGTCCGGCGCATCCGCCACCGCAGGCGACGGGATATAGATCGCAAACATACCCCCTGCAAAGCCGCCCTCTGCCATCCGTGGCAAATCAAGATGGCCCTTGCCCTCGCCGGTCAGCCAGATCGCCTCGCGCTTTTCGGGTGCCAGCTGCATCCGCAGCAAAATATCATTGTGGCCATCGAATACCGGCTGCAGCTTGGTCATGAGAACCTCCATTTTGCGCCAAGCTGCCACGCAAAACCGCCAAACACCAGAGGCGTCAAAGGGCCCCCTGCTCGGCCAAGTCATTCAAAATCGGGCACTCTGGCCGCTGATCCCCGGCGCAACTTGCCACCAGCGTCGAAAGCGTATCCTGCATCGCGCGCAGTTCCACAATCTTGGCCTCAATCCGCTCCAGATGGTCGCGCGCAATCGCCTTTACATCGGCACTCGCCCGCCCCCGGTCTTCATATAGCGCCAGCAGAGTGCGGCAATCCTTGATCGAAAATCCCAGCGACCGTGCCCGCCCCAGAAACGCAAGCTTGTGCAGATCGCTGTCCCGAAACGCCCGATAGCCGTTGTCGGTCCGCATTGGCCGGATCAGCCCGATATCCTCATAATAGCGGATGGTTTTTGCAGGCAACCCCGCTTTCGCCGCCACTTCCGAGATATTCATCCCCGCACCGCCTGTATCCGTTTCAGCCGCAACGCATTGGTCAACACAAACACCGAAGAAAACGCCATCGCCCCCGCCGCCAGCATCGGCGACAGTTGCGGCCCGCCAAACGGCACCAACGCCCCTGCCGCCACCGGGATCAGCGCCGCGTTATAGCCAAAGGCCCAGATCAGGTTCTGGCGAATATTCGCCATCGTCGCCCGGCTGATTTTGATCGCCGTCGCCACCCCCATCGGGTCGCCGGAAATCAACACCACCTCGGCGGCTTCAATCGCCACATCGGTGCCGGTGCCAATGGCAATGCCGACATCCGCCGCCGCCAATGCAGGCGCATCGTTGATGCCGTCGCCCACAAACGCCACCCCAGCACCCAGCCCGCGCACCACATCCACCTTGCCCCCCGGCAGCACCTCGGCACTCACCTTCGCAATCCCCAGATCGCCGGCAATCGCCGCCGCCACCGCCGCCGCATCGCCCGTCACCATCGCCACCTCAACCTGCGCCGCGCGCAACGCGGCAACCGCCGCCGCCGCCGTAGGCTTTACCTTGTCCGCCACCCCCAACAGCCCCGCCGACTTACCGCCCACCACCACATAAACCGGGGTGCGCCCCTGCGCCGCCAGCGCCCCGGCCTGCCGCTCCAGCACGCCCAGATCGACGCCCTCCATCATCCGCGCCGCGCCCACAGCCACCAGCGCCCCCTCAACCAGCGCCTGCGCCCCATACCCCGGCTTGGCCGCAAAATCGCTGGCGTCAGGCACCCCGATACCCCGCACCGCCGCCGCCTGCATCACCGCCATCGCCAACGGATGCTCTGATTTCCCCTCCACCGCCGCCGCCAGTGCCAGCAACCGATCTTCAGAATACCCCGCCACCGCCACGATATCCGTCACCTCGGGCCGCCCCAGCGTCAGCGTCCCGGTCTTGTCAAACGCCACGGTTTTCACCCCCGCCAACACCTGCAACGCCTCGCCGCGCCGGAACAAAACCCCCAGTTCCGCCGCCCGCCCGGTGCCCACCATGATCGACACCGGCGTCGCCAACCCCATCGCACAGGGGCAGGCGATAATCAGCACCGATACCCCCGCCACCAGCGCCTGGCCCACTCCCGGCCCAAACGCCAACCACAGCGCCACCGTCACCGCCGCAATCGCCATCACCACCGGCACAAACCACAGCGTGATACGGTCCACCAAGGCCTGCACCGGCAGCTTTGCCCCCTGCGCCTCCTCGACCATCGCAATGATCCGCGCCAAGACGGTATCCGCCCCCACCCGCTTGGCCACCATCACCATGCCGCCGCTGCCATTCACCGTGCCGCCGGTCAGTGCATCGCCCACCGCCTTGGCCACCGGCATCGCCTCGCCCGTCAGCATCGCCTCATCCACCGCCGAGGCGCCCTCGACCACCTCCCCATCCACCGCAATCCGCTCGCCGGGGCGGATCACCAGCCGCATCCCCGGCTGAATGGTCGAGATCGCCACCTCGCCGCCGCCCTCGATCATCGCCACCTTCGGCTGCAACCCCACCAGCCCGGCAATCGCCGCCCCGGCCCGCCCCCGCGCCCGCGCTTCCAAGGTGCGGCCCAACAAGATCAGCACCACAATCACCGCCGCCGCCTCGAAATACACCGCCCGCGCCTCGGCAGGCAGCAGCCCCGGCGCAAAGGTCGCCACGCTGGAATAGGCAAATGCCGCCACTGTCCCCACCGCGACCAGAGAATTCATATCCGGCGCCCCCCGCAACAATGCCGGAAACCCCTTGACCAAAAACCGCCGCCCCGGCCCCGCCAACACCAGTGCCGTCAGCCCAAACTGCGCCAGCCACAGCGCCTGCATTCCCACCACGGCCATCAGCCAATGGTGAAACGCAGGCCACAGATGCCCGCCCATCTCGGCCACAAACACCGGCAGCGTCAAAGCCGCCGCAATCCACGTGTCGCGCGCAAGCGCGGCCACTTCCGCCGCCCGCCGATCCGGGCTTGCCGCCAGCGCCGACGCCGCATACCCCGCCTTGGTCACCACCGCTGCCAAAGCATCCGCCGCAACCGCGCCTTCCCAAACCGTCACCACCGCACGGCGTGCCGCCAAATTCGCCACCGCCGACAAAACACCGGGTTGTGCGCGCAGCACCCGCTCTACCCGCCCGGTGCAAGACGCACAGGTCATCCCCTCAACCGACAGGGTCAACACCACCTGCCGCGCCGGATACCCCGCTTTGGCCAAAGCCGCCGCCATCGCCTCGCGGTCGGCAGGGGCCACAAACCGCACCTCTGCAGTTTGATCCGCCAAATTCACCCGCGCCACCTGCACCCCCGGCACAGCAGCCAAAGCCTTTTCCGCCCGCCCCACACAAGATGCACAAGAAAGCCCCTCCAACTGGAATCGGGCGGTGTTCAATTTCATGGTCTCGGCTGTCATCTGAATTCCCCTATGCCTCTTATATGGGGGTTCCAGTCACAGGAAGGTCAAGGCCAAACCCATATTTCCCCAGATCCGGCGCAAAACCGCTTGACCTTGCCACGCAGGAAGCCTTCCCAATAGCGAATAGCTCAAACCCGGAGTCGCCCGATGACCACCCTCTCGATCCCCGACATGACCTGCGGCCACTGCCGCGCCTCGGTCGAATCGGCAATTGGCCCGCTGCCCGGCGTTGAAAAGGTCACCGTCGATCTGGCCAATCGCACCGCCCAGATCACCGGCCCCGCCACCCCGGCAAGCCTGATCGCGGCGCTCGACCAAATCGGCTTTCCCGCGCAAATCGCCCCCTAAGACTGACGCAACGTCATCTTCCCGGCGCCCCCCCGGCTGTGTCCCCAAGGACTCAGAGCGCGGATATGTGATCGCTCCCCCCTTGCACGGCTGCCCTAACCGACGTAAATCGTTACAAAAGCGCCACAATTGCGCCTTCGATCCGCCAAACCCCGGATCAAGGATAGCAATCACGCTAATGTTAACGATTGAACCCTGCACAGCGCAGACAACGAGCCAGAAAACCGGAGCAGTCACATGGCCAAAACCCCAACCAAACCCAGCCAGCAACAAGGTGGCAGCGCGTCTGCCCCCCAGCAGCAGCAGGGCCAACAAAGCGCCCCGACCCAGCAACAGGGTCAACCGATATTCCGCGATTGGGCCTCAATCTGAACTCATACCGGGCTCATCCCCTCTCGCCAATCCCATCTCGGCACTTGCGACTTTCAGGCCAGCGGCTACGCTGGCCTTTTGCATTGGTGCCCCATGCCCAGCCCCGTCTCCTCGATCCCCAACCTCGGCCCCGCCACCGAAGCCGCCTTTGCCCGCGCGGGCCTGACGTCCGCCGAACAAATCCGCGACCTTGGTGCCGATGCGGCCTATCTGCGCTGGCTCGCGGCAGGCCTGCCTGCGCATTTCATCGGCTACTACGCGCTGGTAATGGGCCTGCAAGGCCGCCCCTGGAACGATTGCCACGGCGAGGAAAAGAAAACCCTGCGCCTGCGTTTTGATGCGCTGAAACTTCAGGCCGCCAAATCCGGCCCCGTCGCTACATGGTCAAAATCAAAAGGCCGCTCCGATATCGAAGCGGCCCTTGATGCCTTGGGTGTG
>JBAVTI010000145.1:0-1887 GCA_049696055.1 Paracoccaceae bacterium
CGTCGCCCAGCGTCACACCCTTGGCCGAAAGATCCAGCCCCATGCGGCCAGCAGGCCCCGTGGCATGAACAATTTCCAGCAAAACCCGCGACTTATCACCGGGCGACATAAAGCGTGGCAAACTGGCCGTCACCACAACCGGGTCTCGCACCAGCACATCGGCCTCGGCTTGCCCCACGCCTTTGGACGACCACGCCACCGCCATCACCCGAACCGTGCCGTTGAAACTCGGCAGGTCAAACGAGGTGCGGGCATAGCCATCGGCCCCCACGATTACCGGCCCGGTGAAATAGGCCACCAGTTCTTCGGTCGGCGGGGCGGCTTGCAGTTTGGCTTGCAGTCCGGCGTCACCACCCGACCGCACTTGCCCCTCGGCCCCGTTCAATCCGTCAATCAAGCGGCCATAGACGTCGCGGATACCGACGCCCAGCTTGCGCTGACCAAAGTAGTGGTCAGACGGGTTGGGCGACGCAAAGGCCGTCAGGTTCAAAATCCCTACGTCCACTGCCGCCACGGTGACATAGGCGGTATCGCCCGCCGCAACGCCATCCACCTTTACCGCCACGTCCATCTGCCCCCGCGGCGCTGCCTCAGCCGCAGTTTCCACCGCCACCGAAAGCTTGCGTGCGCCCGGATCAATCGCCGCATGGGTAAGACCCAAGGCCCGCGCCGGGTTGCGCCCTGCAGCCACATCCATTGGGCGCAGCACGCTTGCTGTCACATAGACGCCCGCACCCCATTCATCCGTCACCGGCAGGGTAATCAGGTTTTCGCCTTCCTTGACCTCGACCGCCTGCATCGCCACCAAACGGTTGGAAAGCACGGTTACCAGCGCCGTTCCGGCCGCGCGCGGCACGATCCGCAGCGTTGCGGTTTCGCCCGGTTTATAGGCCGGTTTATCCAGCGAAAGCTCTAGCGTGTCGGGCGTGGCCGACGCATCGGCAGGCGCATACCAACCGGCCCAGAATGTAGTCGAGGTTTGGGCCAATTGCCCGTCCATCCGTTCTACCGCCAGCTCATACTCGCCCCATTCCACCGCAGCGGAAATCTCTATCGGGCCAGCGGTCAGGTCAACTTCGCCTTCACCGGCAACCGACCGGCTCACCACCGGCTCCCAGTTCCAATTGCCACCCGATTGATACCATTGGTAATTCGTCTCGATCCGCGACAATTCCCACTTTACCTTCATCGGCACGGGTGCCTCATCCGGGCCAACACCCACCAACGAGAACCGCGCATCGGTGCCTTCGGCGACCACATCGTCGAACATCGGTTTCACCCCGATCATCGCAGCCGAAGGCGTCAGCAGTTTGGTGATCTCACGTTCCACCGGGCGGCCCGAACCTTCGGCCACCCGCACCGTCATCCGCGCCTCAAGTGGGCGGGCCGGGTCGTCGATTTCGGGCAAAAAGACGTCAATCACGGCCTTGCCATCGATGCCAGTGCGCACATCGCCCGGTAGCGGCTCCATCCGCGCATCAAACGGCGCATCATGGCGACCAAAGACATAGCCGGGAAAGTCCGCAAGGCCATCGGCGGCACGCAACAGCACTTCGCCTTCTATCGCCAGATCCGCACCGGGCGCACCGAACAAATACTTCGCATCAACCGTCAATTCCGGCAAATCGCCAAGCCGCAATGGCCCTTCGGCAAGTGTCAGATCAAAATCAATCCGCTCGGGCAAAAAGTCTTCGACCAAGAACGTCTTGGTGGCCAATGGGTCGGCATCGACATCGGCAAGCACATCCAGCGTCCACACGCCGCGCGGTGCCGATCCGGCGATTGGCAGGGCAAATACATGCCCGCCCGCGCCACTATCCGCCACCAAAGCGCGCGAATATTCAACGCCATCAGGGCGGCTTAGCCGTGCTGTCAGCGGCAGACCCG